>DASVWY010000316.1:0-2000 GCA_036392975.1 Solirubrobacterales bacterium
TCAGCTTGCCGCGCGGGCAGTGCTTGCACTCCTGCACCTCGTGGGTCAGGTTGTTGAGCTCGCGGATCGCGCGCTCCAGGTACTTCTCTCTGATCTCGTCGTCGGTCGCCGGCACGCTTGGCGATCTCTTTGACGGACCGGGCGTGGCTCCTTTCGCGCGGTCCGCCTGCATCAGCTCTTGCTCGCCGGGTTGGGGGTCACGAGACCCGCCGCCGTTCGCGACGCGGTCGCCCGCCCCGCACCGGCTTCGCGTTGGGGACGCTGCGCTTGGCCGCCTTCGGCCGACCCGTGGTTTGCAGCAGCTTCAGCGCCTGCACGTAGACGAGGTTCTTGTGCTTGCGGGTGATGTCGGCGTCCCGCATCGCCTCCAGGAACTCCCGCGGCCCGTCGAACTCGTGGATCCTCATCCGCACGCTGCCCAGCCCCTGGGCGACGTGGCTGTCGGAGCCGGCGCCGGGGACGATCCGGTACTTGCGGGCGAAGCGCTCCGCCTCCTCGTTGAACGAGGTCAGCGCCACCCGCGGGTTGAAGACCTCGAGGATGTCGATCTCCTCGACGATGTCGAGCAGGTGCTCGTAGTCGGGCACGGAGTGGAAGCGATCGAACGGGTGCGGGACGTAGACCAGCCCCCCCTGCCGGCGGATCTCAGCGATCGTCTCCGCCATCGTCATCCCGCGCGGGATCTTCTCCTCGAGGAAGAGACCGATCACCTCGCCCTGCTCGGCCGTCTTCACCTCCTCGGCGACGATCACCTCGATGCCGCCCATCCGCTCGGCGATCCGCCGCGCCTCCAGCGCCCCCGAGACCTCGTTGTGGTCGGTGATCGCGATCGCGCCGAGGCCGCGGTCGCGGGCGGTCTCCAGCAGCACCTCGACCGGAGTCGCGCAATCGGGCGAGTGGTCGGTGTGCATGTGCAGGTCGACCTCGATCAGCGGCCGCTCCGCGATCCGCCGCCGCAGCTCGGGGTCGCCGCTCGGATCGTGGCGGCGGCCGAGCAGACGCCGGTAGATCGCCTCCAGCTCGTCCGCGACCTCGCTCCACGCGCGCCGGCCGCCGCCGGGCTCGACCAGTTCGTAGGGGCCGGGGAAGTAGCGCTCCAGCCGTGTCCGCGTCGCCGTCGAGGAGACGGTGCGCGCGTCGAGGCGGCCGAAGAAGATCTCGACCAGCGGCCGCGCCACCTGGGTCGAGAGAACCCGCTCCTGCGGTTTGTGGAAGCTGGCGACGTTGAGCGAGTAGGAGTGGCGCAGCGCCGCCGAGGAGACGCTGGGCGCGAACGGCTCGTGGACGTGGACGACGTCCGGCGGGTTGCCCCCGAGCAGCTTCTTGACCGGGTCGCCGGCCCCGACCCTCAGTACCTCGTGCCCGCGCCGTTCCAGCTCCGCCGAGACCTCGTGGACGAACTCGTTGACGGCGTTGCGGGTGGTCCGCCGATGGGGCGAGACCTGAGCTATCGAGAGGCGCTCGTCTGGCACAGGCAACGCAGGATAGGAGCCGCCGCGGGAAGCGGCCCCCTCTATGCCTCGGTCTTGGCCCCTGCGGGTGCCTTCGCCGCGCTCTTGCCGCGGGCGTTGGCGGCGATGAACTCCTCGGTCCGCTCGCGCGCTTCGTCGTCGGGGCGCTGGCTGTGCGGCGACTTCATCAGGTAGCTGGAGGGGCCGTCGAGCTGTCCGGCGACACCGTTGTTCAGAGCCAGCTTGATGATCCGCACCGCGTCGATCACGACCCCGGCCGAGTTCGGCGAGTCCCAGACCTCGAGCTTCAGCTCGACGTTGAGCGGCACGTCGCCGAAGGCCTTTCCCTCGATGCGAATATGAGCCCACTTGCGGTCGGTCAGCCAGGCGACGTAGTCGGAGGGGCCGACGTGGACGTCCTCGTCGGGCAGCTCGTGGCCCATGATCGAGGTGACGGCGTTGGTCTTCGAGATCTTCTTCGAGTCGAGCCGCTCGCGCTCGAGCATGTTGTAGAAGTCCATGTTGCCGCCGACGTTGAGCTGCGAGGTG
>DASVWY010000317.1:0-3077 GCA_036392975.1 Solirubrobacterales bacterium
CTGCGGCGGGTGGGTCGAGATGACGACCTCGTCGGCGGGAAAGACCCGGAGAGCGTCTTCGATCGCGACGTTGGGATCGGAGTCGCCGATCTCACCCCTTGCCTCGATGCCCAGCTCGCCGATCGCGATCAAGGACAGCTCCATCCGCTGTCGCGCCATCTCCATTCCCTCGTCGACGTCCGAAGCCCAGTGCGCCGCGCGGGATGCCGTCAAGGCGGGCGTGACCACAAGAACCTCCGCGTTGCGACCGCGGCAACGATTGCGGATCTCCGCCAATAGAGCCTCGCCGCCCACGGTCTCGTTGGCTACGACGAGCAGGCGGCGCTTGCCGTCGCCTCCATGGGTCAACGCAACGCTTCGCGGCAGCGAACCGCGCGAGTTGCGGTAGGCCAGCCCCGCCCCGAAGCCCAGCAGCGCGGCCGCCCAGAATGCCCCAATGGCGGGTCTGGTCAGCAGCGCCAGCACGATCACCGAAACCGCCGCGATTCCGATCACCACCACCCAGCGAAACGCATCGGCCTCGGATCGGAGTGGGTTGTGCATGTCCCTTTTTTACACCGTCTTGTGCTGAGTCGGGTCTATAATTAACGATATGGACACTATGTCCGGAGCGGCGCTGGCGCGTGAGCTGGGCACTTCGGTGCCTCGAATCAGCCGTACGGTCGAGCGCTTGGGCATCGATGCCAGGCAGGCCAACGGACGATTTGCCTTCACCCCCGAGCAGGCCGATCGTCTCCGCCGTGTGCTGGGTGTCGCGGCGCGAATCGAGGGCCTCACGCGCTCGGAGACGCTGATCCTCGCCGCTCTGCGCAGCGCTCCCTTCGGCCTCGTCTCAGTGCGAGCCGTCGCCCGTCGCAGTGGCCTCTCCCCCACCACCGTCGGACGCGCCCTCCAGCCGCTCGTCTCCAGGGGCCTGGTGGAGCAAACCCGCGAAGTAATCGCCGCCGGTCGGGCGCGTGAGGTGACGGCCTGGCGGGCGAACGTCACCCACCCTCGCTGGCCGGCGCTGGACGAGACTCTGCGCGGCGTGCGCCGCCCGGCTCGGCCCGAGCAGGGCGGCGGCCGGGTTCCCCGCCACCTGCGCCACCTCTTTTGGAACACCGCCCAGACCCAGCTCGACGTCAACCGGGCCGGCGCCTACATCGCGCGGCGGCTGCTGCAGACGATGGACATCCAGGGATTGGCCTGGGGCGCTCAGGCGCTCAAGCCGGCCGACTGGCGCCGCGGCGCGAGGGCGCGAGGCCTCGACCCAGGGGCCAGGCGGCTCGCGCTCAATCTCGCCAGGGCGCCCCGATGAACGCAGCCGGTTCGGGTCGCGGCAGGCGCGGCGCCGTACCCGAGCTGCCCGAGCGACTTCGGCGCATCCTGCCGGCGGATACCGCCGAGACCTGGCTGACCCTGGCGCCGCACCTTCCGGCCCCGCTGGAGCTGGGCGGGGGCACGGGGGTGGCCGTCTACCTCGGCCACCGCGAAAGCCGCGATCTGGACTTCTTCTTCCACCGAGCCGTCGACCTGGACGAAGTCAGGGACCTGATCGCCGAGTTGGGCGCTTTCGCGGTGACGCACGAAGCGGAGGGCGCGCTGAAGGGACTCTTCTCCGAAACCAAGATTGAGATCTTCGACGCTACGCCACTCAAGCAGCTGGCCAAGCCGACGAAGATCGCTGGACTGCGGGTCGCCAGCCTCCAGGACCTGATGGCGATGAAGATCAAGGTGATGGCCGAGCGGGGCGAGATGCGCGACTACTTCGACGTGAAAGCGATCGACGAAAACGGCGGAGTCTCGGTGGAGGAGGGCATCGAGCTTTACATCAGGCGCTACGGGGTCAACCCGAACGGCGACGCCCTCCCCCACCTCTACAAGGCGATGGGCGACCTCAGCGACGTCGAGGTCGACGAGCTGCTTCCGATCGGCAAGGCCAAGCTGCAAGCGTGGTGGAGCACCCGTCAAGTCCGGGTACTCCGCAACTCGGATCGCTTCGGCTGACGACGCTAGAGAATGTAGACCGTCGTGTAGACGATGATCCACATCACGTCTACGAAGTGCCAGTAGATGCCCGCCACCTCGACGCCCAGGTGATCCTTCGCCGCCGGGCCGAAGTGGCCGCGGAAAGCGCGGATGGAGGCGAAGCTGAGCAGCATCAGGCCGACGAAGACGTGGGCGCCGTGGAGGCCGGTGAGGCTGTAGAAGATCGAGCCGAAGCCGAAGTCGCGGGCGCTGAAGCCGATGTGGACGTACTCGTTCATCTGGATGAAGAGAAAGGTCGCGCCTAGCAGCCAGGTGAGGACGAGGCCGAGTTTGAGGCCGGCGTGGTTGCCCTTGCGGATCGACTCCAACGCGTAGTGGATCGTGAAGCTGGAGGAGACGAGGATCGCCGTGTTGATCCCGGCGACGGGGACCGGGAGCTCGAACCCGTTGGGTGGCCAGGCCTCGGGATCGACGACGACGCGGAGGAAGAAGTAGGCGGCGAAGAAGGCGCCGAACAGCATGATCTCGGAGACGATGAAGAGCAGGATCCCCAGCGTCTGCCGGTCGATCCGCGAGCTCTGGTTGGCCTCCGGCGGCCCGTGATGCTCGTCGTGGGCGTGACCCAGGGCAACGGATGCGCTCTCCATCAGGCGCGACCTCCCTCGGCGACGGCGGCGGCAACGGCGGTGGCGGGCCGGCCGACCTCGAGGTGCTCGACCTGCTTGTCGGTGATTTCGCGGGTCCTTCCGATCAGGTCCTCCTCGAGCCAGCGCGAGTCCTCGCCGGCGAAGGTCGAGATCAGGACCTCGTCGATGCGGTAATGCGCGATCGCGTTCTGGACCGCGTGGAAGGGATCGGGGCTCATCGGCTGGCCGGTGGCATCGATGTCGGCCCGGTAGAGCTCGGCGAGCGTCGAGGCGAGGTCGCGGACGATCTGGGGCTCCGGCACGTCCTCGGCCCGCGGGCAGACGATCGTGTAGCGGTGCGGGCCCATGAACCGGGCGAGCTGCTTCTTTCCGCCGCCGCCGGGACGCGCTTCGGCTTTACCCGCAAGGACCTCGTCGCCTGGGCGGAAGGCAAGTTCGAACCGGAGGTCAAGGTCACGCACA
>DASVWY010000318.1:0-6655 GCA_036392975.1 Solirubrobacterales bacterium
GGCGCTCAGGGACTGGCCGCTCAACGGCCTTGGCCTGGGCGGCAACGACGACGCCGGCGCGACTTCCTCGCCCCAGGCCGGCGGCGGAGGCGCCGCCGCCGCGGGCGCGGGGCCGGGGGGCGCCGCCGGCGGACCGGCGGCGAAAGCCGGTGCGGGCGAGGGCGGCAGCGGAGCGGACCGCACCGGGGCGGCGACGGGCGCGCTTGCCGGCGCGCCGGGTTCGGGCACCCAGGCGCCCTCGGCGGGCGCGGAGAACCCCGCTTCGAGTAGCCCGGGCAGCGGTACGGGCGGCGACGGCGGCCCCCAGGCCGGCAGTGGCTCGAACTCGTCTTCGGGCGGCGGCGGCTCGCAGTCAGGGGGCGGTGGTGGCGGTGGCGGTGGCAGCGCCACCTCCTCTCCCTCCGGCACGGTTACGGGCACCGTCAACGACACCGTCTCCGGCGTCGACGCGGCAACCGGAGGGGCGCTCGGCGAGACCGGGGCCACCGGGGTCACCGAAGATGTCGTCGACGGCGCGGCGGGACCGGAATCGCCCGTCGGCGAAACGGTCGACCGGACCGTCGGCAAAGTCAAAGAAACGGTCGACGGCGTGCTCCCCGGCGGCGGCTAGCCGGAACAGCTCGCTTTCCCGTCACAATGCCGTCCGATGGCGGAGCGCGGACAGGCGGCTGTGGCTGACCCGATTGCGGGTTCATCCGTCTACCCGGCCGGCAGCCGGATCAACGAGCGCGGCCACCTGGAGATCGCCGGCTGCGACACGGTCGAGCTGGCCGCCGAGTTCGGCACCCCCGCCTACGTCTACGCCGAGGACGACATGCGCGCCCGCGCCCGCGCCTACCGCGAGGCGTTCGAGCGCCGCACCGCCGATTTCGAGGTCCTCTTCGCCAGCAAGGCCTTCCCCTGCACGGCCGCCTACCGGCTCTTCGCCGAGGAGGGGCTCTCGGTCGACGTCGCCTCGGGCGGCGAGCTGCACATGGCGCTGCGGGCGGGCTTCGACCCGAGCCGCATCCACATGCACGGCAACAACAAGAGCGAGGAGGAGATCCTGCTGGCGGCCCGAGCGGGCGTCGCCCACCTGATCCTCGACTCCTTCGACGAGATCGAGCGCTGCGAGCGGCTGCTCGACGGGCCCCAGAGGGTGCTGATTCGCGTCACCCCGGGGATCAAGCCGTCTACCCACGACTACGTGCAGACCGGGCAGCTGGACTCCAAGTTCGGCTTCGGCCTCGAGGACGGTCTGGCCGCCCGCGCGATCGAGCGGGTGCTTGCCTCCGACATGCTGGAGTTGGTCGGGCTGCACGCCCACATCGGCTCGCAGATCTTCGAGCTGGAGCCCTACCGGCTGGCGATCCAGGCGATCGGCGAGCTGGCCGGCGAGTGGTGCCGCGTCGTCAACGTCGGCGGCGGCCTCGGCATCGCCTACATGCCCGACGACGAGCCCCCCTCGATCGACTCCTACGTCGAGGTCAAGGTGCGCGGCGTCCGCGAGGTGTTCGGCGAGGGGGTGCGGATCCTGGTCGAGCCGGGACGCTCGCTGGTCGGCAACGCCGGCCTCACCCTCTACCGCGTCGGCACGGTGAAGGAGATACCCGGCATTCGCACCTACGTCGCCGTCGACGGCGGCATCTCCGACAACCTGCGGCCGATGCTCTACGGGTCGCGCTACGAGGCGCTGATCGCCGATCGAGCCGGTGCCGCCACCGACACCCTGGCGACGATCGCCGGCATGCACTGCGAGTCCGGCGACGTCCTGGTCCGCGACGCGATGCTCGCCGACCCGGCCCCGGGCGACGTGCTGGCGACCCCGGCCACCGGCGCCTATGGCTACGCGATGGCAAGCAACTACAACGGCGTCACCCGTCCGCCGGTGGTCTTCTGCCGCGACGGCGAGGCCCGCGTCGTGGTCCGCCGCGAGACCTACGAGGATCTCACCGCCCGCGATGTCACCTGACGTGGTTCGCATCGGGCTGCTGGGACGCGGCACGGTCGGCGGCGCCTTCGCCGACCTGCTCGCCGAGCGGGCGGACGCGGTCGAGGCGGCGACCGGACGGAGACCGGAGCTGGCCGGCACCCTGACCCGGGGCGACGGCGACTTCGGCGAGATCCTCGAGCGCTCCGACCTCGTCGTCGAGCTGATCGGCGGCACCGATCCGGCCCGCGACTACGTGCTCGAGGCGCTGCGGGCCAAGCGTCCCGTCGTCACGGCCAACAAGCAACTGCTTGCCCAGCACGGCGAGGAGCTTTTCGCCGCCGCGCGGGAGGCGGGCGTCCAGCTCCGCTTCGAGGCGGCGGTTGCGGGGGTGATCCCGATCGTGCGGGTGATCCAGGAGAGCTTCGGCGTGACCCGGATCGACAAGGTCTTTGGGATCGTCAACGGCACCACCAACTTCATCCTCAGCGAGATGGCCTCTACCGGCGCCGCCTACGAGGACGTGCTGGCGCGCGCCCAGCAGCTTGGCTACGCCGAGGCGGACCCGAGCGACGACGTCAACGGCGCCGACGCCGCGGCGAAGATGGCGATCCTCGCCCGGCTCGCCTTTCACACCCCGGTCGCGCTCGACGACGTGGTCTGCGAGGGGATCGAGTCGATCCAGCCCGACGACATCGCCTACGCCAAGGAGCTCGACCTCTCGCTGAAGCTGCTGGGCGTCGCCGAACGGCGCGACGGCGGCATCAGCGTCCGCGTCTTTCCCTGCTTCCTCTACGGCGGCCACCCGCTCGCGCCGGTCGAAGGCCCGTTCAACGCGGTCATGGTCGAGGCGCCGACGATCACCGAGGTGACGATGTCCGGCCCGGGGGCGGGCGGGGTCGAGACCGCCTCCGCGGTGCTCGGCGATGTCGTCTCGATCCTCGCCGGCGAGGCGCCCGTCCACGAGACCCGCGACGTGTTGCCGATCGTCGCCGACGTCCCGTCCTCCTTCTACCTGCACCTGGAGGTCGCCGACCGCCCGGGCGTCCTCGCCAACATCGCCCGCCTCCTCGGCGACAACGAGATCTCGGTCAAGAGCGTCGTCCAGCGCGGCATCGGCGACGACGCGCGGCTGGTGATGGTCGTCCACGAGTGTCTCGAGTCGCGCTTCGCGGCGGCGCTCGAGCAGATCGGCGAGCTGGACGAGCTGCGCTCGCCACCACGCGCGATCCGCGTCATCGAGGAGGAGTTCGTTTGACGCCGGTTCCCCTGATCGACCGATACAGGGACCGGTTGCCGTTGGAGGAGGGGGACCCAGTCGTCTCCCTCAACGAGGGCTCGACGCCGCTGATCGAGGCGCCGCGGCTCTCGGAGCGGCTCGGGGTGCGGGCCTACCTCAAGTTCGAGGGGGCCAACCCGACCGGCTCCTTCAAGGACCGCGGGATGACGGTCGCCGTCTCGCGGGCGAAGGGACGCGGAGCGGAGGCGGTCATCTGCGCCTCGACCGGCAACACCGCGGCGAGCGCCGCCGCCTACGCCGCCCGCGCCGGGCTGCGGGGCGCGGTGATCGTGCCCGAGGGCAAGATCGCGATCGGCAAGCTGGCGCAGGCGCTGATGCACGGCGCGCGGGTGATCGCATTACAGGGCAACTTCGACGAGGCGTTGACGATCGTGCGCGAGCTGGCCCAGAAGCACCCGATCGAGCTGGTCAACTCGGTCAACCCGTACCGGATCGAGGGCCAGAAGACGGCCGCCTTCGAGGTCGTCGACGAGCTGGGCGAGGCGCCGGACGCGCTGGCGATCCCGGTCGGCAACGCCGGCAACGTGACCGCCTACTGGCGCGGCTTCCAGGAGCTGGAGGCGTCGCCGATCGTTTACGGCTTCCAGGCCGACGGGGCGGCTCCTCTGGTCCGGGGCGCCCCCGTCGCCCAGCCCGAGACCGTCGCCTCGGCGATCCGGATCGGCAATCCGGCCCGCTGGGAGGAGGCGATGGCCGCCTTCACCGCCTCGCGGGGACGGGTCGCCGCCGTCTCCGACGAGCAGATCCTCGACGCCTACCGCTGGCTCGCCGCCGGCGAAGGCGTCTTCTGCGAGCCCGCCTCGGCCGCCTCGGTCGCCGGCCTGCTCGCCCACGGCCTGCCGGTCGCCGACGGCATGGCGCCGCCCGAATCGGTGGTCTGCGTGCTCACCGGCCACGGCCTCAAGGACCCCGACACGGCCCTCTCCAAAGCCCCCGCGGTGATCAACTGCGAGAACGACCTCAGCGCCGTCGAACGCGCGGTGTTCGAGTGAAGAGCTGAATCTCCACACGACCGTAATATCTACTTAATCTGATTAATTAGACAAACTCCCTATCGTCGGCTATTCATTGCGTGTTCTGAACCGCAATTGGCGCGCTAGGTCTCAAGAACCCTGCGCTCACAAGCCAACGGGAGGGCATAATGAACATCAAACCCAAGGCGTTCGGCGCTGTCGTCTTAGTGGCCATGCTGCTAAACAGCCTCGGAGCCGCAAGCGCTTCCGCCACGACGGGCGGTCACTTCACCTCTGCGTCGGCACATACGACTCTGAGCGGCAGCGAGGGTGGCGAACATTCCACGGAACTCAGTTTTCATGGGCTTGCCGGCACGATCGAATGCCTAGGTACGTCATACAGCGGAACAACCAGCTCCTCGACAGTGACCGAAGTGACAGTCACTCCGAGCTACAACACATGCCAAACAACTGGTGGGACGCACGGAGCGGTTTCGGTAGCGATGAATGGATGCGACTACGTGCTGAAGATCGGCAAACTGAGAAACGAAGGCAATACAGTTTCGCTGGCTTGCCCTTCGGAAAAAGCGATCGTCATCTCTCATCCAAATTGTACGATTACAGTGCTGGCCCAGAGCATGACCGGTGTGGTCTATGCCACAACCGTTGAAAACGGCAGGCACACGCTCACAGTAGAGGTCTCGTTGACCTTCAGTACCCAATACCACGGCGGCCTTTGCGTGTTTACCGGCACAAACCATACGGCGACACTCAAAGGCTCGATCACCGTGAAAGGAGTAAATGCAGAAGGCGCTCAGGTGGGCATCACAGCTACAGGGTCCGAAGATCTCGCTCAGGAATTCCGCTCGGAAGCGTCCCACACCGCGCTGACAGGGACCCAGACGACTTCCAGCAAAACAACCTTTGGCACCCTGCTCGGCAGCGTCGAATGCACCGGGACGCTACTGGACGGCACAACCGCAGCGACCAAAGTCGGCGAAATCACAGCCAAACCGACCTATACCGGCTGCACTGGGAGCGGACGTGAAGTGACAACGCATACCAACGGTTGCGCTTACGTGCTGACAGGCGCAGAAGACGGCGTCAGCGGAATTGTGCACATCGAGTGCCCCGCGGGGAAAGCGATCGAAACAACAATCGACAAATTCCCGGAAGGCTGCACGTTGACAATCGGGGCTCAGGTCGTGGGTGGTGTGGTCGACCACAAAGAGGAAGGCGTGGGCAGTGGACGGGACCTGCTGCTGACCTGGACACTCGAAGGCTTGGCGTACGAACGCGACGGGTGCGAAGTTGGCGGGAAAGGCAACAACGGGACGATGACCGGCTCGATCACATTGAGCGGTGAGGACACATCCGGTAATCCGAAGGGGATCTGGATCGAATAGGCCTTCGTGGGCGGGTCGTCGAGACGACCCGCCCACTCACGTGCACTGCATCAGGCGAGGAAGACGTGATTAGGTAGGGGCTCCATGACCGCACGGCGCCGGCTCGTCCGCGTTCCCGCCTCCTCGGCCAATCTCGGCCCCGGCTACGACACGCTGGCGGCGGCGGTGTCGATGTTCCTCGAGCTGGAGGTCGAGGAGAGCGGAGAGTTCTCCTTCGACCCGGGCGGGATGGACGTGCCGACCGGCCGCGAGAACCTGGTCGTCCGCGCCTTCGAAAGCCTGCACTCCGCCGACGGCATCGCCTTCCACCTTCGCGCCGGCATCCCACTCGCGCGCGGGCTGGGCTCCAGCGCCGCCGCGATCGTCGCCGGGCTCTTCGCCGCCGACCATCTCTACGAGCTGGGGCTCTCGCGGGAGGAGATGCTGAGGCGGGCGGCTGAGCTGGAGGGCCACGCCGACAATGTCACCGCCGCGATCTACGGCGGCTTCGTCGTCTGCGGTCGCGACAGCGACGGCAGCCCGACCGCCGCCCGCTTCGACCCGCCCGGAGGGCTGGAGGGGATCGTCGTCATCCCGGCTGAGGAGGTCTCGACCGAGCGGGCGCGGGAAGCGATCCCGGCCGAGGTTCCGCTCGCCGACGCCGTCGCCAACGTCTCCGCCGTCGCCCAGCTGGTGCTGGGCCTGCAGCGGGCCGACCTCGACCTCGTCGCCTTCGGCCTCGCCGACCGCCTCCACCAGCCGCGCCGCCGCGACCTCTACCCGCGCTCGATGGAGCTGGTCGACTCCGCCCGCGACCTCGGTGCCCTCGGCGCCACCATTTCCGGCGCCGGCCCCACGGTCCTCGTCTGGACCACCTGGCAGGACGCCGGCAAGGTCACCGAGGCCCTGGAGGCGCGCTGCCAGAACTGGGCCGAGGTCCGCCGCCTTCCGTTCACCCCTCATGGGGCCGACGTCCCCGAGCTGTAACCGGCGACGGTTCTCAGGGCTCCATCGTCAGCTGCTCGGACTCCTCCGGGGCGACCTTCGGCGCCGCCTGCTCTTCGGGGGAGGGCTTTGGAAGCGCCTCCGCATCGAGCAGCGGACCGTC
>DASVWY010000319.1:0-8987 GCA_036392975.1 Solirubrobacterales bacterium
ACCGTCGAATACATGTCGCCGGAGCAGTGGCGGGGAGAGCGGATCGGCCCGGCCGCCGACGTCTACTCGCTCGGCTGCGTCCTCTACGAGGCCCTGCCCGGAATTGCGCCCTTCGCCCGGCAGGCCGGCGACTCCGAGCCGCGGATGCCGCGCGGCCTCGACGCGGCGATCGAGCGCGCCGTGGCCAAGGACCCTGCCGAGCGCTACCCGAGTGCCGGTGCCCTGATCGAGGCGGCGCGCGAGCAGCAGGGGGCGACGCCGACGGCGACGCAGGTGCTCTCCGAGGCGCCCGACCGCCCGACCATGCGGATCGGGGAGACGGCGGCGGAGCCCGATCCGGGCCCGGGCCGCTGGCGGCGGCCGCTCGCCGCCGGTTTCCTCGTCTGGTTCGTCTCCGGGCTGGTTGTGGCGGCGGCGGCCTCCTTCTACGCAATCTTCATCTACGACTGGGACGACGTCTCGGTCTCGGACCCGATCGCGGTCGGCCGCGGACCCCTGCGCCTCGCCGTCGGCGCCGACACGGTCTGGGTGACGAGCGCCGGCGAGGGGACGCTGACGGGGATCGACGTCGGCAGCGGCGAAGCGATCGGCAGGCCGATGCGGGTCGGGGCCGGGGTCGCCGGGGTCGCGGTCGGCGAGGGCTCGGTCTGGATATCGAGCCCGCGCAGCGGCCAGGTGCTGCGCGTCGACCCCTTCGCGCGTCGCACCGTCGAGATCCCCGTCGGCGGCCGCCCCGGCGCGATCGTCTACGGTGGCGGCCGCGTCTGGGTCGCAGACCAGGACGGCCGCGGCATCACCGCGATCAACCCCGCCGGCAACACCGCCTTCGAGCAGGGCGCCCCACCCGGCAACACGGTCTTCAAGAGAGGCATCGCGCCGCGGAGCGCACCGCTGCGGCTCGCGGTCGGCGCCGGCGCGGTCTGGGCCAGCAGCGCCTCGACCGGGACCGTGCGCCGGATCGACTTCGGCAGCGCCGCCGCCGACGGGCCGATCCCGGTCGGCCGCGGCCCCTCCGGGGTGACCGTCGGCGGCGGCCTCGTCTGGGTCGCCCGCAGCCGCGCCGACCAGGTAGCGCGCGTCGACCCGGTGGCGGGCCTGCTCGGCGACCCGATTCCGGTCGGCGAACGCCCGGGGGGGATCGACGCCGGCACCAGCGTCGTCTGGGTCGCCAACTCGGTCGAAGGCACGGTCAGCAGGATCGACATCGAGAGCGGCGAGACGATCGGCGACGCGATCGAGGTCGGACTTCGACCGGGCGCGGTGGCTGTCGGCAGGGAAGCCGTCTGGGTCGCCAACAACGCCGACGGAACGGTCACCCGCATCGAGCCCTGACGCCGGTAGGGTCAGTTCATCGATCAGGTCTGCATCAACACGATCCGGACGCTGTCGATCGACGCGATCCAGAGGGCCAACTCCGGCCATCCGGGAACGCCGATGGCGCTGGCGCCCGTCGCCTACACGCTCTGGCAGCGCTTCCTGCGCTTCGACCCTGCCGACCCGATCTGGCCCAACCGCGACCGCTTCGTCCTCTCCGCCGGCCACGCCTCGATGCTGCTCTACGCGCTGCTCTTCCTCGCCGAGGTGCAGGCGGTCGACCCCGACTACGAGACGGTCGGCGAGCCGGCCGTGAGCCTGGCGGACATCGAACGCTTCCGCCAGCTCGACTCGCGCGCCCCCGGCCATCCCGAGTACCGCTGGACCTCCGGCGTCGAGACGACGACCGGGCCGCTCGGCCAGGGCGTAGCCACCTCGGTCGGGATGGCGATCGCCTCCAAGTGGCAGGCCGCCCGCTACGGCGCCGAGCTTTTCGACTTCGACGTCTACGCGATCGCCGGCGACGGTTGCCTGATGGAGGGCGTCTCCGGCGAAGCGGCCTCGCTCGCCGGCCACCTCCAGCTCGACAACCTCTGCTGGATCTACGACAGCAACCACATCACGATCGACGGTAAGACCGGGCTCGCCTACGGCGACGACGCCGCCGCCCGCTTCATGGGCTACGGCTGGAACGTGACCCGGGTCGGCGACGCCAACGACCTCGAGCTGCTGAGCCGCGCCTTCGAGGAGTTCAAGGCGGAGCGGGGACGGCCGACCCTGATCGTCGTCGACAGCCACATCGGCTGGGGCTCCCCGCACAAGCAGGACACCGCCGCCGCCCACGGCGAGCCGCTCGGCGAGGAGGAGGTGCGGGAGACGAAGCGCGCCTACGGCTGGCCGGAGGATGCCGAGTTCCTCGTCCCCGACGGTGTCAAGGAGCACCTCGCCGCCGGCATCGGCCGCCGCGGCGCCGAGCTGCGCGCGGAGTGGGAATCGAAGCTCGCCCAACTCGCCAGGGACGACGGCGAGCTGGCGGCGGAGATCGAGGCTGCCCAGCGGCGCCGCCTGCCGGCCGGCTGGGACGCCGACATCCCCAGCTTCGAGCCGGACGAGAAGGGACTGGCGACGCGCAAGGCCTCGCAACGGGTCGAGAACGCGGTCGCCGCCCGGGTCCCTTGGCTCCTCGCGGGGTCGGCCGACCTCACCGACTCGACCTCGGTCCGGCTCGACCTCGACGGCGCGGTCGACTTCGAGCCCGGCGCCTACGGGGGACGCCAGCTCCACTACGGCGTCCGCGAGCACGAGGCGGCGGCGATCTCCAACGGGCTCTCGCTCTCCAAGCTGCGACCGCTCTGGTCGACGTACCTCACCTTCTCCGACTACGCGCGGCCGGCGATCCGACTTTCGGCGCTGATGGAGCTGCCGGTGATCCACCTCTTCACCCACGACTCGATCGGACTCGGCGAGGACGGCCCGACTCACCAGCCGGTCGAGCAGCTGGCCTCGCTGCGGGCGATCCCCGGCCTCGACGTGATCCGGCCCGCCGACGCCAACGAGGTCGCCGAGGCCTGGCGGGTCGCCCTCGACCGCACCCATCAACCGGTCGCCCTCGTCCTCACCCGCCAGAACGTGCCGGTCCTCGACCGCGAGCGCTACGCCTCCGCGCGGGGATTGCGACGGGGCGGCTACGTCCTCGCCGACGCCGACGGCGGCGACCCCGACGTCATCCTCATCGCCACCGGCAGCGAGGTGGCGCTGGCGCTCGCCGCCCACGAGGAGCTGAGCGGCGAGGGAACCGGCTCCCGCGTCGTCAGCCTGCCCTGTTGGGAGCTGTTCGACCGCCAGGACGCGGCCTACCGCGACGAGGTCCTGCCGCCGAGCGTAACCGCGCGGGTCTCGATCGAGGAGGCCTCGACCCTCGGCTGGGACCGCTACGTCGGACCGGCCGGGGCAAGGATCGGGATGCACACCTTCGGCAGCTCGGCGCCGCTGAGGGACGTCCAAGGCAAGTTCGGCTTCACCCCCGACCGTGTCGCCGAGCTGGCCCGCGAGGTGATAAACGAAGGGGTACAAGCGGCAGGGAGGGGGAACCGATGGACGTGAGCGAGCAAGCGGGAGGAGCTACTCCGCAGGGTGGAGCGGTGCCGAGTCTGCGCCAGGGGGAGGTCTGGCCAGCGCTGGAACGCCACCACGCGCTGCTCCGCGACACGCACCTGCGCGACCTCTTCGAGGCCGACCCCGGCCGCGGCGAGCAGATGGTCGCCGACGGGGCCGGCCTGCACCTCGACTTCTCCAAGAACCGGATCGTCGACGAGACGCTGATCCTGCTCGGCCAGCTCGCCCGCGAACGCAACGTCGAGGGCCGGCGCGAAGCGATGTTCGCCGGCGAGCGGATCAACGTCTCCGAGAACCGCCCGGCGTTGCACGTGGCGCTGCGGATGCCGCGCGAGCGCTCGCTGATAGTCGACGGGGTAGACGCGGTCAGGGAGGTGCACGAGACGCTCGACCGGATGAGCGCCTTCGCCGAGCGGGTGCGCTCCGGCGAGTGGACCGGGCACAGCGGCAAGCTGATCCGCAACGTCGTCAACGTCGGCATCGGCGGCTCCGACCTCGGGCCGTCGATGGCCTACGAGGCGCTGCGCCACTACAGCTACCGCGACATGGCCTTCCGCTTCGTCTCCAACGTCGACGCCGGCGACTTCGTCGAGTCCACCCGCGACCTCGACCCCGCCGAGACCCTGTTCGTGATCTCCTCGAAGACCTTCACGACGCTGGAGACGATGACCAACGCCCGCACCGCTCGCGAGTGGGTGCTGGCCGGCCTCGGCGGCGACGAGGCGGCGGTCGCCAAGCACTTCGTCGCCGTCTCCACCAACGCCGATGAGGTGGCCCAGTTCGGCATCGACACCGACAACATGTTCGGCTTCTGGGACTGGGTCGGCGGCCGCTACTCGATGGACTCGGCGATCGGCCTCTCGACGATGCTGGCGATCGGCCCCGCTCGCTTCGAGGAGTTGCTGGCCGGCTTCCACGCGATGGACGAGCACTTCCGCGAGGCGCCGATCGCGGGCAACCTGCCGATCCTGCTCGGCCTGCTCTCGGTCTGGTACGGCAGCTTCTTCGGCGCCCAGACCTGCGCCGTGCTGCCCTACGAGCAGTACCTGCACCGCTTCCCCGCCTACCTGCAGCAGCTGACGATGGAGTCCAACGGCAAGCACGTCACCCTCGAGGGCGCCCGCGTCGACTACGACACCGGGGCGATCTTCTGGGGCGAGCCGGGCACCAACGGCCAGCACTCCTTCTACCAACTGCTCCACCAGGGCACGCGAATGGTCCCCTGCGACCTGATCGGCTTCATGCGCTCCAACAACCCGCTCGGCGACCACCACGACCTGCTGATCTCCAACGTCTTCGCCCAGGCCGAGGCGCTCGCCTTTGGCCGCACGGCGGAGCAGGTGCGGGCGGAGGGAGCGCCGGAGCAGCTCGTGCCGCACCGCGTGATGGAGGGCAACCGACCCTCCAACACGATCCTCGCCGAGCGGCTCGACCCGCGCACGCTCGGCACCCTGGTCGCCCTCTACGAGCACAGCGTCTTCACCCAAGGCGCGATCTGGGGAATCGACTCCTTCGACCAGTGGGGAGTGGAGCTCGGCAAGGCGCTGGCGAAGCGGATCGTCCCCGAGCTGCAGGCCGAGGCGGAGCCGGAGCTGGACCACGACAGCTCGACCAACGCGCTGATCCGCCGCTACCGGCAGGCGAGGCGGGCGCTGTAGGTCGTGGCCGGCCTCGGCGCCCTCCCGCTCGCGGCGTCGGAGTCGAACCTGCTCGCCGCGCGCGAGCTGATGGCCTTCACGCTCGGCTTCCACATCGTCCTCGCCTGCATCGGCGTCGCCTTCCCGGCGCTGGTGCTGACCGCCAACTACCTGGGCCTGCGTCGGGGCGACCCCGATGCGATGCGCCTGGCCCGGCGCTGGTCGAAGGTCGCCGCGGTCACCTTCGCCACCGGAGCCGTCACCGGCACGGTCCTCAGCTTCGAGTTCGGCCTGCTCTGGCCGGAGTTCATGGCGCGCTTCGGCGACGCCTTCGGGATCGCCTTTGCGATCGAGGGCATCTTCTTCTTCATCGAGGCGATCTTCCTCGCGATCTACATCTACGGCTGGAAGCGGCTCGGCGGCTGGGCGCACTTCTGGTCCGGCGTGCCGATGCTGGTGTCCGGGATCGGCGGCGCCTTCTCGGTGGTGACGGCGAACGCCTGGATGAACACGCCGCAGGGCTTCACCCTCGACGCGGCCGGCCGGGTCGTCGACACCGAACCTCTACAGGTCCTCTTCAGCCCCGCCTGGAGCTACGAGGTGCCGCACATGATCCTCGCCGCCTACATGGTCACCGGCTTCCTCTTCGCCTCGGTCTACGCGGTCGGGATGCTGCGCGGCCGCCGCGACCGCCACCACCGCCTCGGTCTCCTGATCCCGCTGACGCTCGCCTGCCTGGCGACGCCGGTGCAGATCTTCGTCGGCGACGTCGCCGCCCGCGAGGTCGCCGACGACCAGCCGGCCAAGTTCGCCGGCTTCGAGTGCATCGAGGAGACCGGCCCCAACCAGACCGAGTACCTGGGCGGCATCTGCACCGACGACGGGGTCAAGGGGGCGATCGGCATCCCCGGCCTCGACTCGCTGCTGGTCGGCTTCAGCACCGACACCGTCGTCACCGGGCTGGAGGACGTGCCGCCCGACGAGCGGCCCCCCGCCAACACCCTGCTGCACCTCTCCTTCGACACGATGGTCGGGATCGGCTTCGGCCTCCTGGCCCTGGCCGCCTGGCTGGCGATCTCCTGGTGGCGGCGGCGCGACATCCCGCGCAGCGCCTGGTTCCTACGGGCGGTGGCGATCTCGGGCGGGGCGGCAATCGTTGCCGTCTGGTGCGGCTGGATCGTGACCGAGGTCGGGCGCCAGCCCTGGATCGTCAACGGCTTCATGCGGACCGAGGAAGCGGTGACCGAGGCGGAGGGGATCTGGTTCGTCTTCGCCGGCGTGATCGGCCTCTACGCGGCGCTGGGCGCGACCGCGATCCTGGTCCTGCGCGGAATGGCGCGGCGCTGGCGCGAGCAGGGCGAGGCCGGCGAGGCCGAGACCCCCTACGGCCCCTCGGCGGCGATCCGATGAGCCCGATGGCCCGAGAAATGGCCGACGGGCCTAAGACGTCCAGTATTTGGACGTTTCAGGCCCGTCGGCGGGGGGTGTCGTGAGCAAGGCTGATGCGGCGGCGGGGGTCCTTTGGATCGGGGCGACGCTCTATGCGATCTTCGGCGGCGCCGACTTCGGCGGCGGCCTCTGGGACCTGGTCGCCGGCGACGCCCGCAAGGGGGCGCGGCCGCGCACGCGCATCCAGGCTTCGCTGACCCCCGTCTGGGAGGCCAACCACGTCTGGCTGATCTTCATCCTCGTCGTCCTCTGGACCGCCTTCCCGGAGGCCTTCGGCGCGATCATGTCGACGCTCTACGTGCCGCTGGCGCTGGCGGCGCTGGGGATCGTCCTGCGCGGCGCCGGCTTCGCCTTCCGCAAGTCGGTCGACACGCTGGCGGCGCGGCGGGCGCTCGGCGCCTGCTTCGCCCTCTCCTCGGTGATGACGCCCTTCTTCATGGGCACCGTCGTCGGCGCAATCGCCTCCGGCAACGTCCCCGCGGCCGGCGACGGCGACGCCTTCTCGACCTGGATCGAGCCGCTGCCGCTGCTGACCGGGGCGATCTTCGTCGCCAGTGGCGCCTACCTCGCCGCGATCTTCCTGATCTTTGACTCCCGCCGCGCCGGCGACGCCGAGCTGGAGGAGTACTTCGCCCGGCGCGCGCTCGCCGCCGCGGCGCTCGCCGGCGCTTTCGCCCTGGCCGGAGTCTTCGCTCTGCAGGCGGACGCCACCTACGTCTTCGACCGGCTGACCGACGAGGGGCTGCCGCTGATGGTCCTCTCCGGCGTCTGCGGGCTCGCCGTCCTGCTCATGCTCGGCGGCGGCGCCCGCCGCGGCCTGCGGCCGCTGGCGGGGGTGACCGTGGCGGCGCTGATCTGGGGCTGGGGCGTCGCCCAGTACCCCTACCTCCTCCCCACCTCGCTGGAGATCTCGGACGCCGCCGCACCCGACCCGACCCTGACCTCCGTCATCGTCGTCTTCGGCGCCGCCGCGGTCGTCGTCCTCCCCGCCCTCGGCCTGCTCTACACCTTGACCCAACGCGACATCGTCGGTGAGTAGGACACAGCGTGGATGACCAAGCGGGCATCCGCGCCGTGCTTTTCGATATCGACGGGACGTTGCTTGTGACGGGCGGGGCAGGCGGAGCAGCCTGGCGGCGAGCCTTCCAGGAGCTGCACGGCATCGACGTCGACATCGCCGACCACACCGACGCCGGCATGACCGATCCGGAGATTGCGGCGATTGTCTTCCGCAAGGCGATCGGCCGCGAGGGCACCCCCGAAGAACGCTCGAAGGCGATCGGCTGCTACCTCAAGCACCTCCCCGAGACGGTGGCCGAGTCCGACGGCTACCGGGTCATGCCGGGCGTCGAGAAGCTCCTCAACGACCTGATCGACGAGGGGCTGCTGCTGGGCCTGGTCACCGGCAACATCGAGGCCGCCGCCCACATCAAGCTCGCCCGCGCCGGCTTCAACCGCTACTTCAGCTTCGGCGGCTACGGCTCCGACTCCGCCGACCGCACCGAGGTCACCAAGGCCGCCCTGAGTCGTGGGGAGCTGGTCTCCGGCGGCGCCCTGGGAGACAGCTCCTCGATCGCGGTCGGCGACACCCCCCGCGACGTCAGGGCCGGCCACGGCGCCGGCATCGAGGTCGTCGGCGTCGCCACCGGCAGCTACTCGCTCGACCAGCTCCGCGAGGCCGGTGCCGACTGGTCCCTGGAGACCGTCGAGCGCGACTTCCCGGTCTAGGCCTCCCGTTGTCTCTCAGCCTCGGTGAGGGCGGCGATGTCGTCCAGGTCGGACGGTCGGCCGGCGGCGCGCTTCATCCGGATCAGGTCGTCGAGTGAGGCGATCGCGATCTCGACCCCGTCCAGCTCGACGACGAGAGCCGCCTCGCGCAGCTGCTCGTAGCTCCGCGCCCCTCTCGGATCCTTGAGGACGTGGATCTGGCCGTGGCGCGTGCTCATCGGTGGGACGATCGCGGCCACTGCAAGCCGATCGGGATCGGCAGGAGACAGGTCGCCCTTGGCGAGCTCCGGGTCGCTCGGACGCGCCTCCAGCTCCCCCAGGGCGGCGCTGAGCCGGCGCAGGTTCTCCGGCGCCGGATCGGGGGTCAGATCGAGATCCATCGTCGTTCGCCGGTGACCGTGGACCTGGGTGGCGACACCGCCGATGACCACGTAGTCGACACCATGACGGGCCAGCGTCGCCAGCAACTGGGATAAATCGAGCGGCCTTTCCTGCTCGTCCGCATTGCTCATCCGGTACCGCTTCCCATCGCCGGGCGCCCGGCGCGGCGGGCCTTTTCGCCCGCAGCGGCCAGCTGCGACATCGTGCGGTTCCAGCTGGACGCCTCCCGGAGCCGTTCCGCGGGGCTCATCGTCGCCGCCTCAGCCAGCTCGGCTGGGGGCACTCGAGACTCCAGCGGCGCGAGTCTCAGCTCCGGCCGAAGCCCCAGCGCCAGCAGCAACTGCCCCAACCGCTCGAGCGTCG
>DASVWY010000320.1:0-8712 GCA_036392975.1 Solirubrobacterales bacterium
CCCGCCTCGCGCACGATCAACTGGGCGGCCGCCGCGTCGACAGAGCGGCAGGGACGGAGGCTGAGCATGCCGTCGAAACGGCCGCAGGCCACGTAGGCGGCGGTAATTGCGATCGACCCAACGACCCGCATCCGGAAGACCCGACCGCTCAACGCCTCCAGCGCCGGCAGCGCGTGCTCGGGCCTTGCCGCCTCGACCCCCAGCAGCTCCAGCTGTTCCTCGTCGGCGCCGACCTCGATCGCGTCTCCGTCGAGGCTGGCCCCGGACCCGCGGAACGCGACGAACTCCTCCCCGGCGCCGAAGTCGTAGACGTAGCCGAACTCGACGTCGGCCATGGTCGGACCCGAGGCGACGGCGAGGCTGAGGCTGTGGGAGGGGACGGTGCGACGCGCGTTGAGCGACCCGTCGATGGGGTCGATCACGATCCGAGCCGGGCCACCGTCGCCGAACGCCACCTCCCCCCGCTCCTCCGAGACGGCGACGAAGGAGGCGCCCGCCTCGGCCAGATTCTCCAGCTCGGCAAAGACGACGTCCTCGCATTCCCGATCGATGACGAGCGTGCGGTCGCCGCCCTCGCCCACTCCGTCGTAGGCGGTTCGCCCGCCGATCCTCGGGGTGCGCGCGAAGACCTCCTTCTGCGAGGCGACGACGCGACGACAGATGGCGAGCCAGTCCGCTGAGAGAAGGTCCATCGAACCCGGACTCTATGTGGCGGTAGCGTTGGGCAATGGACTTGACGCCGGCACAGGAGGGGGCGGCCCGGCACGGTGGCGGGCTGCTGCTCCTCCTCGGCGAGGCGGGAACGGGTAAGAGCGAGGTGCTCGCTCGCCGCCTCGCCCACCTTGTCGGCGAGGGAGTCGAATTGGCTCGGATACTCGTCCTCGCCAGCTCGCCGGCTGCGGCGCAGGGGCTGCGACCGAGGGTCGAAGCGTTGCTCGACCCGCCCTACGAGGAGCTCTGGATCGGCACCTGGGAGACGTTGGGGGAGCGGTTGCTGCGCGAGCACGCGACCAGCGCCGGCCTCGATCCCTTCTTCGACGTGCTGGGGCCGGCGGAGCGGCTGGCGATGCTGCTGGACCGGATCGACGAGCTGCCGCTGCGCAGCCAGGAGATCCGCGGCAACCCGGCCGGCCTGCTGGCGCGGCTGCTGGAAGAGATAGACGCCGTGAAGTCGGGTGCCGTCCAACCCGACGAGGAGCTGATGGGGCTTGCAGCCGCCCACGACCGCATCCTCGCCAGCACCTGCAGCCTCGACCGCGGCGACGTCTTTCTCGTCCTGGGCAAGCTTCTGGCCGAGCGTTCCGACGTCCGACAGGCCATCGCCTCTCGTTTCGTTCACGTGATGGTGGATGAGCTGGAGGACACGACCCCAGCTCAACGGGCGATTCTGGTGGAGCTGGCGCGTGAGAACGCGAACCACCTCTACGCGCTGGAGGGCGAGGAGTCCGACGCAACCGACCCGCGGGTCCTGTCGCGGGGGGAGGGGGGCGCTGCGGGCGAGGGCGTCCTCGACCCCCCTCCCCCCGCGCCACCCGCGGGAGTTGCGTGGGCACTTGTTCTCCACCCCGAGGCGGTCGTGATCGAGCTGGAGAAGCAGTTCCGCGATCCGCCCACGCGGCTCTGGCGCTGCACCAACGAGCGGGCGCAGGCGCAGGCGGTCGCCCGCGAGGCCGAGCATCTGATCGCCAACGGGACCGCGCCGGAAGAGATCTGCGTCCTGATCGACGACCCGGCGGCGCGGGGAGGGCCAGTCGCCGCAGCTATGGAAGAGCGCGGGATTCCGTTCCATATGTCTGGTCCGGCGGCGCTGTTCCAGCGGCCCGAGGTCCGCGACGCGATCGCCTGGCTGCGGGTGCTGGCCGACCCGGCCGACTCGGCCGCCGCGGCGCGGGCGCTGACCCGACCGCCGATCGAGCTGCGCTCGGCCGACCTGGCACGACTGACGACGATCGCCCGCCGCCGCAAGCAGGACATGGTCTCCGGCTGCGAAGCGGCGCTCGAGAGCCCGCAGATCCCGCCGGAGGCGCGGGAGCGAATCCAGTCCTTCCTCAAGCTCTACGGGGCGGCCTCGGCGGCGCTGGAGGAGCGCCGCGCCGACGTCTTCGTGCGGCGTCTGATCGAGGCGATCGGTCTGCGGCGCCAGCGCCTCTTCGCGGCCCAGCCGGAGGTGGCCGAGCGGCTGCTCGGCCTCTCGCGGCTGGCCGAGCTGGCCGCGGCCTGGGCGCGGCGCGAGCCGCACGGATCGACGCGGGACTTCGTCCGCCACCTCAGCGCCGTGGCCGAGGCCGGCGTCGAGCCGGCGGGTATCGCGGAGCCGCCGGCGCCCGGGGCCGTGCAGGGCCTCGCGCGGGAAGCCGCGAAGGGGATGGAGTTCGAGCACGTCTTCGTGCTGGGGCTGGAGCACGGCGCCGGCAGCGAGCGGATCGGCCGGCCGGCCCGCGTCGGCCTCGTCCTCGCCAGGGTCGAACGGGGCGATGAGCGGGAGAGCGCCTCCTCGTCCTTCTACGAGAGCGCCCTGGCGGCGGCCGAAGCCGAGGAGGAGCGACACGAGGAGGAGCTGTTCGGACCGGCCGAGGGCCTGCACGCGACCTACCGGATGCTGCGCGAGGAGGTGCTGGAAGCGTCCTGGAAGGCGGGAGGCCAGCTCTCGGAGCCGCGACTCGACACCGCCCTCGACGTCAACCGGGCGATCGCCCGCTACCTGGAGCTGCTGAAGCTGGCGGCATTGGCGCAGCGACCCGGCGAGGAGGCGACGGCGGAGGCAATCGAGGCGGTCAACGGACTGCTGCGCCAGGTCGCCACTCCCGAGCAGCAGGCCGAGCTGGACGCCTCGGCCCTCGACGCCTACCTGCTCGACACCGAGCGCGAGGGCGAGGGGCGGCGGCGGTTGATCGCGGCCCGCCAGGAGCCCTCGCTGCAAGCCTTCCTGCCGCGCCGCGGCGACGGTTCGTTGAGCCTCTCGGCCTCCGACCTCGACCTCTACCTGACCTGCCCGCTGAAGTACAAGTTCGGCCGCGTCTTCGGCATCCCGCAGGAACCGACTATCAACCAACGCTTCGGCATCCTCATCCACAACGTCCTCGAGCGCTTCCACAAAGAGGGCGAGGAGGAAGGGCTGCCGCGTCTGATGGACCTCTTCGAGGCGGGCTGGCGGCGCACCGGCTTCGGCTCCAGCGACGACGAGCTGCAGTTCCGCGACCGGGCGCGCGAGGCGATGCGGCTCTACTGGGAGCGGGAGTGCGACGCCGAAGGCAAGCCGGTCTGGCTGGAGCGCAAATTCGACATCAAGATCGGCGAGCACCACGTGCGGGGAAGGGTCGACCGGGTCGACCGCCTCCCCGACGGCGGCCACGAGCTGATCGACTACAAGACCGGCCAGCGCAAGAGTGAGGCGGATCTGGAGAGCGACCTGCAGCTGGCGCTCTACCGGCTGGCCGCCCGCGAGGCGTGGGGACTCGAAGCCGGCACCGGCAGCTACTACTACGTGCTCGACGGCGACAAGGTGGCGGCGCCTGTCCGCCCCGACGACGCCGAGCGGGTCGAGCGCACGGTGCTGCAGGTCGGCGAGGGCATCCTCGGCCAGGACTTCGAGCCGCGCCCCTCACCGACCGTCTGCAGCTGGTGCGACTACCGCCTCATCTGCCCGGCCGCCGAGAGCTGAGCGGGTGTGGACGGGGTGGCGGGTGTGCCTCTGCGGGAATTGAGCACCAAGAGCTTTGCTCTTGGTGCAATTTGGTGCGCGGCTTCGCCGCGCAGGAGCCGGATTCCGCCGCTTCGCGACATTCCCGCAGAGGCACACCCCCCACCCCGCCAGAGCCACGCGAGCTTTCGACGGCTGGTGCTTGAAGGGGCTCGTCGGCACCAGGTCTCATGAGCTTGCGAAAACTCTAGGACCGCTGTTAGCTCAGGCGTGTAGCCGACCACGCCGTGAAGGGAGGCCGGGTATCCCGCGGGCGAATGTCGCGAAGCGGCGATATGCAATCAGTCTCCGCGCGGCCGCAGCCGCGCTCCTCATCCCACCACGCGCCAGGCGCGTGGTGGTCAATTCGACCGCGGGATACCCGGCCTCCCTTCACCTCATGTATCGCGGAATCAATTCTCGTCGCCGCGGCGCTGCTGGAGGAAGCGCTGGAACTCGCGGGCGAGCGAGTCGGCGGAGGGCAGGTCGGGATTGTCCTCGCCGAACTGCTCGGCCTGCACCGCCTCGATCCGCTCGACCAGCTCGGCGATCTCCGGGTTGGCGGCGACGGCGCGGCCGATCTGCTCTTCGTAGCTGGCGGTTTCCTCCTCCAGCTCGCCGGCGTCGACGGCGACGCCGGTCAGCCCTTCGAGCCGGCGCAGCAGCGCCAGCGTCGCCTTCGGGTTGGGCACAGCCGCGACGTAGTGAGGCACCGCCGCCCAGAGCGAGGCCGAGGTCATGCCGAGCTGGCGGCAGCAGTCGTGGAGGACGCCGACGATCCCGGTCGGTCCCTCGTAGTTGGAGCGCTGCAGGTCGAGCTCTTCGATCAGCTGCTCGTCTGAGGCGAGGCCGGTGATCGGCACCGGCAGCGTGTGCGAGACCTCGGCGACGAGCGCCCCGAGGGTGACGACCATCTCGACCCCGAGCGCGTCGGCGGCGGTCGCAACCGTCTCCGAGAAGGTGCGCCAGCGCAGGTTCGGCTCGGTCCCGTCGAAGAGGACGAGGTCGCGTGCGGCGCCCGGGACGCGGGCGGCGATCAGGTCGTTGCGCGGCCAATCGATCTGACGCGTCTGCCCTTCGGAGAGTTGGATCGTCGGCCGGGTCGCCTGGAAGTCGAAGTAATCCTCCGGGTCGACCTCGGCAATCTGCTCGGAGTCGAAGGAGTCGGCGACGGTCCCCAGGGCGGCCGAAGCGACTCCGGCTGCGTCGTTCCAACCGCGGAAGGCGCAGATCAGCATCGGCGAGCGAAGCTGCGGCACGTCTCCTACCCAGGTCAACGACTCCACTCGTTTGAGACTACAGACGGCGCTTCGCGCTGCTCAGGTTTCGGCCTTGGCCGTATCGCTCAGCGCGCGGCGCAGCAACTGGTAGGCGAAGAAAAGCGCGACCGCGGCAAAGGAGAGCTGCAGGGCTCGTTCGGAGATGTTGTTGGCGATCCAGACGCCGATCAGGACGCCGAGAGGCGAGAGGGCTCCGACCACGGCGGCGTTGCGGAGGTTGACGTTGCCGTAGGACCTTTGACGAGCGGCGCCGACCAGGGCGACGATCACGATCATCAGCAGCGAGGTCGACTCGGCCTCCACCTGGGAGAGGCCGAGGAAGATCGCCAGCGCCGGGACGAAGAGGACCCCTCCCCCGACTCCGACCAGGCCGCCGGCGAGGCCGCCGGCGAGGGCGATCAGAACCGCGAGCAGCTCATCCACGGTCGAGGCCCCTCACGGCAGGATCAGCTCGATTGCGATGGCGACCAACAGCGCCGCGAAGATGAAGGAGACGGCGCGCTGGGGAATGCGCTGCTGAATCGCCGTGCCGAGCACCACGCCGACGACCGCGGGGATCGAGAGCAGCAGGCCGGTGACGACGTGCACGTTGCCGTAGAGGCCCCCCTGGGCGGCCGCGCCGAGCACGCCGATGAGGACGATCGCGGCCAGGCTGGTGCCGGTGGCGAGCCGCTCCCCGTAACCGAACCAGAGGATCAGCAGCGGCACGATGACGGTGCCGCCGCCGACCCCGAAAATTCCGCTGAAGAGGCCGGCGAGAGTGCCGATCGCGGCCAGCTCGAGGAGGCGTCGGGAGGGCACCGCGGCGATACTAGAGCCGTGTCGAGACAGGCCCTGCTCGAAGCGCTGCGATCCGATCCCGCCCGCACCGCGATCCTCACCGACGTCGACGGGACCCTGGCTCCGATCGTCGAGCGGCCGGAGCTGGCCGAGGTGCCGGCGGCCGCAAGCCACGTGCTGGCCCAACTGGGGGAGCGCTACGGCCTGGTCGCCTGCATCTCCGGGCGCCCAGCGGAGGAGGCACGGCGGCTGGTCGGCGTCGAGGAGATCGCGTACGCCGGCAACCACGGGCTCGAACTGCTGCGGCCCGGCGAGGAGGCCCCGCGCCGCGCCCCGGCGCTGCACGGGCACGAGCGGGACGCGGCAGAGTTTGTCTCGACGCTCGACCCGGCGACCCTGGCGGAGGCGGAGCTGCGGCTCGAGGACAAGGGTCCGATCCAGGCCCTGCACTGGCGCGGCGCCGGCGACGAGGCCTCCGCCGAAGCCCTGGCCGAGAAGATCGCGACCGCGGCCGAAGCGGCGGGGATGGCGCCGCGCCGCGGCCGCAAGGTGCTGGAGCTGCGGCCGACAGCGGGTGGGGGCAAGGAGGCGGCGGTCGCCGCCCTGCTCGCCGACGGCGACATGCGCGCCGCCGCCTACGCGGGCGATGACCGCACCGACCTCGACGCCTTTCGCCAGCTGCGCGAGCTGCGCCGGAGAGGCGAGCTGGAGACCGCCGTCTGCGTCGGCATCGCCTCGGCCGAGGGACCGTCGGAGCTGGCCCAGGAGGCGGATTTGACGGTTGACCGACTCGGCTGCTGGCTCGAGATCCTCGAATCGCTGGCGCGGTGAAAGACTCGCCGGCGTGCCCTACACCGACCTGCTGCGCGTCACCGTCTTCCTGACCGGGGCCGAGGCGACCGCCCTCGCTGCGATCGCCGCGATCGCCGCCAACCGCGATGCCGACACGACGACGCTGCTCGTCGCCGTGTCCTGGTGGACGATCGCGCTCCTGGTCGGCCTCTGGCTCGGCCGGCCCGCTCGCGCGGCCGACGGCGTCCGCGACGCCCTCGCCCGCGCCCGCACGGCGACCTCGCTTCCCGACGAGACCCCGGCCAGGATCGCCGCCGGCCGCCTCTGGCCCGTCGCGGCCACGGCGATCCTCGCCGGCGGCCTCGGCGCCCTCTTCCCCGGCGTCGCCGCGATCGGCGCCGGCTACGCCCTCCTCGTCGCCCTCGCGATGCGCACCCGCGAGGCCGCCGTGCTCGGCGTCGAGCAGCGCGACGGCGTCAAGTTCTACGTGGTCCCCGGTTCGGCCCTGCGGCCGATCGAGCTGGTCCGCACGCCCGGGCTGCGGAGCGATCGGCTGCGGGCGAGTTGAGCGCCAACGTCAGAGAAAGCAAACGACCCGCCGAAGCGGGCCGCCTGCAAAATCGGAAAAGCCGGTGGAAGTCGGCTGCATCCAGTCTCGCAACTGGCGCCGAGTATAGCGCCCCCGGAGGGAATCGAACCCTCTCTTTTCCAGTTGCGAAACCGAATGCCGGCCTCCACCGGCGGGGGCGACCGCCGCGCTTGCGCGGCGCTCTCAGTCTATACGCAATGATGTGTGTTGTCTGCCGACGTTTTGTCTACAGACAGCCCGTTCACCGCAGTAGCTTCGCGAACTCGTTCCACGACCGAGTGTTGGCGATCTGAGGCGGAGTTAGCCAGGCGCGGCGGGCGGTGGCGACGCCGTAGGCGATGTTGCTCATGGTCTCGACACCGTGGGCGTCGGTGTTGAGGACGATCGTGGCGCCGGCTTCGGCGGCGAGGCGGGCGTGGTGCTCGGAGAGGTCGCGGCGGTTGGGGTTGCCGTTGATCTCCAGCATCGTCCCGGTGCGGGCCGCCGCCTCGACCACGGCCTCGATGTCTATCCCGTAGGGCTCGCGGCGGCCGATCAGCCGACCGGTGAGGTGGCCGATGCAGTCGACGGCGGGGTTCTCGATCGCCGCCAGCACGCGGGCGGTCATCTCCTTTTCGGAGACCGAGAAGGAGGTGTGGACGCTGCCGATCACCCAGTCGAGTGCGCCGAGGAGGTCGTCGGGGTAATCGAGCGCGCCGTCGAGGCCGATGTTGGCCTCGGTCCCGGCGAGCAGGCGAAAGCCGCGGTTGGCCCCGTTCCACTCGCGCACCTCCTCGATCCGCTGCCAGAGCTGCTCGTCGGTGACGTGGTTGCCGAAGCCGTGGGTGGCGGAGTGGTCGGTGACCGCCAGGTAGGCGTAGCCGCGGTCGCGGGCGGCGGCGGCCATCTCCTCCAGCGTGTTGCGGCCGTCGGAGAGCGTCGTGTGGCAGTGCAGGTCGCCGCGGACGTCCTCGACCGTGACCAGGTCGGGCAGCCGCCCCGCCCGGGCGGCCTTCAACTCGCCGCGGCCCTCGCGCAGCTCGGGCTCGATGTAGGAGTAGCCGAGCCGTTCGTAGACCTCCTCCTCGCTGGCGCAGAGGGTGACCTCGCCGCTCTCGACGTCGGTGATCCCGTGCTCGGAGACCGAGAGGCCGCGACCGACCGCGTCCTCGCGCAGCTGGATGTTGTGCGCCTGCGAGCCGGTGAAGTGCTGCAGCAGGTTGCCGAACGCCTGCGGCGCGACGATCCGCAGGTCGACCGAGATGCCGTTGTGGGTCTGGGCGCGGACGCCGCTGCGCCCGGGCTTGCCGGCGGCGGCGATCAGCGCGTGGCCGGCGAGGTGCTCGGCCAGCGCCGCCGGCTCGGTCGCGGTCGCGATCAGGTCGATGTCCTTGCAGGTCTCGGCCCAGCGCCGCACCGATCCCGCCACCTCGACCCGGTCGGCGGCGGGGTGCTCGCGCAGGGCTGCGGCCAGCTCCTCGGCGATCGGGCGGACGGCGGAGAGCAGCAGCCGGCCCGGCCCCTGGCCGGGCTCGCCGAGCCGCTCCAGCGCCGCCAGGACGTTCTCCTCGACCTTCGGGCCCAGCCCTTTGACGTCGCGGATCCGTTCCTCC
>DASVWY010000321.1:0-6435 GCA_036392975.1 Solirubrobacterales bacterium
TTTTTTGCCCCGTCGATTGCGACGCAGGCGACCGGGATGCCGGGCGGCATCTGCACGGCCGAGAGCAGGGCGTCGAGCCCGCCGAGGCTCTTGCCGAGGATCGGCACCCCGATCACCGGCAGGTCGGTGTGGGCGGCGGCGACGCCGGGCAGCGCCGCCGACATCCCGGCCCCGGCGATGATCACCCTCAACCCCCGCATGCGGGCGTTGTGGCAGTACTCGCGCACCAGCTCGGGGTCGCGGTGGGCGCTCATCACCCGCACCTCGTAGCTGATCCCGGCCTCGTGCAGGGCGGCCCCCGCCGGCTGCATCTTCGGCTTGTCGTTCTTGGAGCCCATGATGATCCCGACCAGCGGCTCGTCGACTTCGATCTCCTCGAACGCCTCCTCCACGGCAGGCATCGTCACCGGCGCGGTTGGCTGCGGGTCCTCTGAGATCTCGCTCATCTCTTCCTCTCTAGCTTGGCACCCGCTCGACTGCGCGGGCGGCGATGTCGGTGCGAATCTGCATCCCATCGAAGGAGATACGACGGGCGGCATCGTATGCGCGATCGCGCGCCGCGGCAGGCGTCTCGCCGAGCGCGGTCACGTTGAGCACCCGGCCGCCGGCCGTGACGATCTCCCCCTCGCGCTCGGCGGTGCCGGCGTGGGTCACCTCGGCCAGCTCCGCCGCAGCCTCGAGGCCGCTGATGACGTCGCCCTTGGAGGAGGACTCCGGGTAGCCGGCGGAGGCGAGCACCAGGCTCACCGCCCAGTCCTCGCCGAACTCGGCCGCGGCTCCGGCGAGCCCGCCTGGCTCGCGCGCCGCCAGGCAGAGGTCGACCAGGTCGGAGCGGAGACGGGGCAACACGGCCTGAGTCTCGGGGTCGCCGAAGCGGGTGTTGAACTCGAGCACCTTGGGCCCGTCGTGACCGATCATCAGGCCGGCGTAGAGGACGCCGTGGAAGGGCACGCCGCGGCGCCTCATCGCGTCCACCACCGGGCGGTGGACGAGGTCGACGATCTCCTCGACCTCGGCCGCGCCGAACCCCGGCACCGGCGAGTAGCTGCCCATGCCGCCGGTGTTCGGCCCGCGGTCGCCGTCGAAGATCCGCTTGTAGTCCTGCGCCGGCGCCAGCGGCACCACGTTCTCGCCGTCGCAGAGCGCCAGCAGCGACAGCTCCTCGCCCTCGAGGAACTCCTCCAGCACGACCGTCGTCGCGCCGAAACGGCGCTCGGTGAAGAAGACCTCGGCGGCAGCCCGCGCCTCGGCCTCGGAGGGGCAGACGATCACGCCCTTGCCCGCGGCCAGGCCGTCCGCCTTCAGCACCGCCGGGTAGGCCGCGCCGGCGAGGTGCTCGACGGCCTCCTCGTGGCTGCGCAGCAGCAGGTGCGAGGCGGTCGGCACACCTGCCTCCTTCATCAGCTCCTTGGCAAAGGCCTTCGAACCCTCCAGCTCCGCGGCGGCGGCGCGCGGCCCGAAGGCCGCCACGCCGGCGTCCTCCAGCGCGTCGACGACGCCGGCGACGAGCGGCGCCTCCGGCCCGACGACGACCAGGTCGACCGAGCGCTCCCGCGCCGTGGCGACGATCGCCTCGACGTCCTCGGCTCCCACCCCCGGCAGGCACTCGGCGTCGGCGGCGATGCCGGCGTTGCCGGGGGCGCAGAGCAGCTCCGGGGCGTGGACCGAGCGCCGCAGCGCCCGCACCATCGCGTGCTCGCGCCCGCCCCCGCCGACGACGAGAATCTTCAAGCCACGGTCCCTAAAGCGAGGAGGCGAGGTCTTCCGCCGGCATCGCCGCCAGCGTCTGGCTGGTCATCGTTCCGCGCGAGCCGAGCTCGACCGAGACCTTCGCCATCGTTTTCTCGTCGGGTGCTTCGACCACGGTGACGAAGTCGTACTGGCCGAGCGTCGCGTACTGCGCAACGACCTTGGCGCCGATCTGTTCGACCTCCTTGTTCACCTCCGCGACCCGGCCGGGATTGTTCTTCAGCGTCCGGATCCCCTCGGCAGTCAGGTTGGTGAGCATCACGTAGGTCGGCATCGTCCTCTCCTTCTCGCGGGGTTCGCCCGCCTACGTTAACTCAGCTGTCGTAGCCGGCGTGGATGTGATCGCAATGGTCGGAGCGGGCGAAGGCCGGGCCGGGGCCGTCGAGGTCGAAGCAGTAGATCAGCTCGGTAGGCAGCGCCGGCGCCGGCAGCGCCGCGAGCGTCTGGCCCAGCTGGGCGCAGGGGGCGGTCGGCGCCGTGTCGGTGCAGGAGACGCCGTCGACCGCGGCGATGTCCATCGCCCGGCCGTAGTAGTGGTTGGAGACGCCGCCTTCGGCCGTGTACATCGAGTGGTCGGAGCGCAGCGAGGAGATGACCAGCTGGTGGCCCTGCGTGATCGCCCCGATCAGGCCGACGATGCGCGGGTCGACCCGGCCCTGCTCGAGGTCTTCGCGCGCGACCTCGTTGAGGATCGTCAGGTTCTGCCAGTTGATCGGTGCGATCACGACGTTCGGCAGCGCCAGCTCCCACTCCACCCGTTCGGTCTCGCAGCGGCCTTCGAGCAGGTCGGCCTGGTCCAGCACCGCCTCGACGTACCACTCGGCCTGGTTGTGGGTGAAGAGACCGGCGGCGAGACCGCCGCGCGACCAGATCAGGCGCGCCAGCGTCGCCGCCGAGTCGTCGGGATCGGCGTGGACGAGACGGCCGTCGCCGTCGCCGTCGACCGCAAAGCGCTGCCACTCGCTGGCGTCGACCCCGAGTGGTCCTGTCCGCTCCATCATCGCCGGCTCCATGCCGCGACCGAAGTTCGACTCGAGCCTGGCGACGGCGGCCAGCACCCAGACGCCGCGACGGCCGAGCTCGTAGCGCGCGGCCGCGCCCTCGAAGGCGTCGAGGTACTCGGCCGGGATCCGCTTGCGCCAGCGCTTGGGCGCGGTGCAGCTGAGCACCAGCAGCTTCGGGGTCAGGTCGTAGGCGCCGGCGACCGCGTTGCCGAGCTGCCCGAAGCATTCGGCGTTGGCGAGCACGTCGGCGACGTACCAGTCGGCGTGGTTGTAGGCGAAGATGGCCGTGTACCAGTCGGCGGGCGCCCCCGAGGCGCTGAGGTAGTTGGCGGCGGCGAAGATCGCGTCTTCGGGGTCATATGGGTCGCGGACCCCGTCGCCGTTGGCGTCGACGCCGTAGGCCTCCCAGGTTTCCGGCATGAACTGCATCCAGCCGACCGCCCCCGCCGAGGAGACGTTGAGGTTGGTGCCGAAGGCGGTCTCGATCTCGTTGATCGCGGCGAGAATGCTGGCGCCCTGCGGGCCGAGTCCGTAGGCCTCCGCGGCGCGCTGGTAGATCGGAATCAGCACTGCCGGCACGGCGCCCGGGCCGCAGCTGGCGCTGGGCAGAACCGGAATCGAGAAGACCGGAGGCGGTGGCGGCGCGGCGGCCGCTGCGGAGCCGCCGTCTTCGGCTTCCGGCTCCGCTTCGGGGGTCGGCTTGGGGACGACGTCAGGAGCCGGCTTGGCGGTGACGCCGCCGGCGGGCTGCTTCGGCTTCGGCGCTGGAGTCGGGGCGGGCGCGGTCAGCGAGTCGCCCTGCCGCACCGGCGGCGCCGGCTCGGGGGCGGGTGCCTCGGTCTGGCTCGCCGCCGGTTCTTCGGCCGGGGGCGCCGGCGGCGTTTCGGCGCTGGCCAGCGGCACGCTCGTCGCCAGTGCCGAGACGAGGAGGAGGCCCGCCCAGAGGCAGAGCCGCCTCGAGAACTCAACCGCGGACATCCGTCACCACCCAATTACCGGCTTGGTTCTTCATTTGCAGCCGCAGCTCGCTGGTCACGCCGACGCGCAACAGCGAAGCGCTCACCGTGTAGGCCCTGCCACGGCGCGGGCCGGGGACGAGGTTGACGACGCGCGCCTGCGGCACCTCGGTGCCTGCCGGCAGCCGCGGCGGCCGCTCGGCCAGTGCCGTCGCCAGGCGCGGCGTCGCCGTTTCGGCGAAGACGGCGGAGGCGCGGGCGGGTCGCTCGCCGATCTCGTAGAGGACGAAGGCCTCGGAGAAGCGGCGCGCGACTTTCATCGCCGCCGGTCCGGCGGGAACGGGCTTCTCGCTGGAGCTGGTCGCGGCGCCGGCTTCGTCGTCGGCGCTCGGGGGAACCGCTACGGCGGCGGAGGTGTCGACGCCACTCGGCTCGACTGACGCTTCGCCGCTGTCGGAGCTCTTCCCGGCCGCGACGCCGCCGGTGCCGAAGGAGGGGGCGACGCCTTCCAGCTTCGGCGCGTCCGGCTCCTCGGGCGGGGCCGGGGTGGGCGCGGCTGCCGGCGTCACGGCTATCGGCGCCGCAGGCTCGTCTCCGCCGCCGCCGGACAGCGAGAGAACGCCGATCGCAACGGCGGCGAGCGCGACCCCAGCCAGGGCCACCGCGCCGGCCATCCGGCCCGGCGCCGGCAATACCGCGGCCCGCTCCTGCAACGGCCAGAGCAGGCGCTCCTCGACGCCCCACGCGAGTCGCTCCAGCGGCCAGCGGATGCCGTCGGCGGCGTCGCGCAGGCGCTCGACGAGAAGCCAGAGAACCCTCTCCCCCGGCTCCGCGTTGATCTCGCGTTTCTTTGCTTGGCGTCGTTTCAACATCTGTTCTAGAAACCCGTAGACAGCTTACGTCGGCATCGACGTCCGATCTCTGAAGTCTTGCCCCCTGGAATGCGCATCCCAGGCCGCTTTAATTACCAACCCACCTTCAGCGGCAACTAAATAAACCCGCCGAACCCTGCATAGATGTTGCCGAAGCGTGACGCCCCTGTCTACCCCCGCGCGCTCAGGCGGGCGCGGGCGCCCTCGTCCCGGCCTTGGCGAAGGCCAGCTCGCCGTCGGCGGCATCGACCTTGACCGTGTCGCCCTCGGCGAACTCGCCCTCGAGGATCTTCAGCGCCAGCTTGTCGACCAGCTGCTTCTGGATCGTCCGCTTCAGCGGCCGGGCGCCATAGGTCGGGTCGTAGCCGAGGTTGCCGAGCAGGGTGCGGGCGTCGCCCGTCAGCTCGACCTCGATCCCGCGCTCGCGGACGCGACCGACGAGCTGCGCGACCTGCAGCTCGACGATCCTCTCGATGTCGGCCTTGGAGAGGCGGTGGAAGATCACCGTGTCGTCGATCCGGTTGAGGAACTCGGGCTTGAAGGTCGCCGCCAGCACCTCTTCGATCTGCTCGCGGATCCGCTCGTCCACGGACTCCGAGACGATCCGGTCGCTGCCGACGTTGGAGGTCATGATCAGCACCGTGTTGGTGAAGCCGACGGTGCGGCCCTGGCCGTCGGTGAGGCGGCCGTCGTCCATGATCTGCAAGAGGGTGTTGAAGACGTCGGGGTGGGCCTTCTCGATCTCGTCCAGCAGCACCACCGCGTAGGGGCGTCGCCGCACCGCCTCGGTCAGCTGCCCGCCCTCCTCGTAGCCGACGTAGCCGGGCGGCGCCCCGATCAGCCGCGCCACCGTGTGTTTCTCCATGTACTCGGACATGTCGAGGCGGACGATCGCCTGCTCTGAGTCGAACATGAACTCGGCCAGCGCCTTCGCCAGCTCGGTCTTGCCGACGCCGGTCGGGCCGAGGAAGAGGAAGGAGCCGATCGGCCGGTGCGGGTCCGCGAGCCCGGCGCGCGAGCGGCGCAGCGCATTGGAGACGGCCTCGATCGCCTCGTCCTGACCGATCACCCGCTCGTGCAGGCGCTCCTCCATATGTATGAGCTTCTGCACCTCGCCCTCCATCAGGCGGCTGACCGGGATCCCGGTCCATTTGGCGACCACCTCGGCGACGTCCTCCTCGGTCACTTCGTCGGCCAGCATCGAGCCGCCGTCGGCGTGCAGCTCGGCCAGGCGTGCCTCCTGATCGGCGACCGTCTTCTCCAGGTCGGGGATCTCGCCGTAACGCAACTTCGCCGCCCGCTCCAGATCGGCGTCGCGCTCGGCCCGCTCGGCTTCGCGGCCGGCCTCCTCGAGCCTGGTCTTCGCCTCTTTGATCGCCTCGATCGCGTCCTTCTCGTTCTGCCAGCGCGCCTTCATCTCGCCGGAACGCTCGCGCAGCTCGGCCAGCTCGGCCTCGATCGCCTCCAGCCGCGCCTTCGAGGCCTCGTCGCTCTCCTTCTTCAGCGCCTGGCGCTCGATCTCCAGCTGTTGCTCGCGGCGCTGCACCTCGTCTATCTCCGTCGGCACCGAGTCGATCTCGATCTTCAGCCGCGAGGCCGCCTCGTCGATCAGGTCGATCGCCTTGTCGGGCAGGAAGCGGTCGGCGATGTAGCGCTCGGAGAGGGTCGCGGCGGCGACGATCGCCGAGTCGGTTATCCGCACCCCGTGGTGCTCCTCGTAGCGGCCCTTGAGACCGCGCAGGATCGCGATCGTGTCGCCGATGTCGGGCTCGCCCACCAGGACGGGCTGGAACCGGCGCTCGAGGGCCGCGTCGGGTTCGACGTGCTTGCGGTACTCGTCGAGCGTGGTGGCGC
>DASVWY010000322.1:0-6442 GCA_036392975.1 Solirubrobacterales bacterium
CCCGCCAGCTCGAGGCCGCCGCCGGTGTTGGTCGGGTCGAGACCGAGCCGCTCGGTCTCTTCTGGCGGCAAGCGCCGGCCCAGCGAGAGTCTCGCCACCGGCTGCCACCTTCCGCGCACGCTCGCGATCGCAAGGTCGAGGTCGAGGTCCGCGAACTCGCGGTCCCGCAGCTCCGCGAGCTTCGGACCGGGGCCGGCGGCGTCGCGGGCCGCGGCCCCCACGACGATCAGGCGTTCGCGAAAGCGATATGGAAGGACGGTCGAGTAGGGGCGGTCGAGAAAGGCACGGGCGGGGAGGATCGTGTGCCGGACAAGCGGCGCGGTGGCGGACGAGACCATCAGGAAGTCCTGATGGCGGCCGTCGCCGTAAGCGTCCGGGATTCGCAGGCCGAGCCCGCAAGGATCGGGCAGCCACTCCGGCAAGCCGAGGGCGCGCGAGAGCCTGACCACGACCTCCGATTCGGTCGCCAGCGCCGGGGCTCCGACCAACCGCTGCGCCTGGGGCGTCAGCCGCCCGGCGAAACCGACCCCGTGCGGGTGGAAGATCCGCTCTCCTCGAATTCGCGAGAGCGCTTCCAGGATGCGGGCCGAGGCGGCGGCGGTCGCCCTCGTCACGGGGGGCTGCGACTCGGCCGTCACCCCTTGCAAAGGGAGGACCCCTCCTATCGGCTGATCGCCGGGGGCGGCGCGATCGTGCCGCGCTCCTCGTCCGGGCGGCCGAAGACGATGTCGGCGAGGGAGAGCACGCCGACCACCTCGTCGCGTCGGCAGACGGGGAGGTGCTGAACTTCGTGCTCGCGCATGCGCTCCGCCACCACCGCGACGTCCTCGTCGGGGCCGCAGGTGACGGGATGGTGCGTGGCGACGTCGCGGACGAAGACCGCGCGGGCGTCGCGCTCCTCGGCGAGGACACGAACGACGATGTCGCGCTCAGTCAGGATCCCGGCGCACTCCTCGCCGTTGGGGTCGAGGATCGGGATGCCTCCGACGCCGCTGATGCGCATCCGCTGAGCCGCTTCGACCAAGGTCGTGTCGGGACGAACCGGGGAGATCTCGGTGCTCATGCGCTCCCGGACCGTGCTCATTCTCCGCGCCTCTCCTTGGCTCAGCTCCTTCGGGCCGCTACCCGCTTCGCGCCGAGCGAAACGTCAGCAGAGGCGCTCACGAGCGATCCAGTCGGATCCTCGCGGCGGCTTCCGCGTCTCCTGCGAGGCCTCGCCGCACTCGGGGGCGCGGGGCGGGGTCTCGGCGCTAGTGGATCGAGAGGCGACGGCCGTCAGCAGCAGCGGGACGGGGTCGATCGGCGTGTCGTAGCGGCGCACCTCGAAGTGCAGGTGCGGCCCGGTCGAATGCCCCGTGGAGCCCACGTAGCCGATCCGCGTGCCGCCCACTACCTGCTCGCCGACCCAGCTCGTGATCGAGGCCAGATGCGCGTACCAGGTGGTGAAGCCGAGCCGGTGCTGGATCACCACCAGGTTGCCGTAGCCGCCGTAGTTGTAGGCGGCGTAGATCGTCGTCCCGCGGCCCGCCGCGCCGACCCGCGTGCCGTCGGGAACCGGGAAGTCGAGGCCCTCGTGTCGGCGACCGGCTCCCCTCGGGGCGCCGAACCCGTCGCCGATCGGGCCCGGGACCGGCCGCAGGAACTGCACCGGCCCGCTCGGCGGCGCGGCTCCGCGCCGCAGGGAGCCGATCGTCGTCGGTCCGGCGAGCCCGTCGACCCCGATGCCCGCCGCGCGCTGCGCGCGCAGCACCGCCGCCTGAGTCAACGGCCCGAAGAGGCCATCCGCCCTTCCCGGCCCGTGGCCCGCGCGCTGGAGCAGGAACTGCAGCGCCGCCACGTCCCAGCCCCGATTTCCGCGCCGCATCGTCCGGCTCCCGAGCCGCGGCCTTCCCCGCCAGCCGAGCGCCCGCCGCGTCTGCGGCCCCGCGATGCCATCGATCGGCAGGCCGCGACGCCGCTGGAAGGCGACCACCCCGCGGCGCGTCAGCGGCCCCTCGATCCCGTCCACGTAGCCCCCGTAGAGGTGCAGCGCCTTCAGCGCCGCCTGCAGGGCAGCCACGCTCGCGGGGGACGCATCGGCGCGCGAGGGCGCGGCAAGCGCGAAGACGATCAGCGCCGCTGCGCCGATTCCTCGAATCGGACGCACTTCCCAATATTCGGTAAGGCCGCGCTGGCCTACAACTCCCGCAAAAGTCCATGCACTCACGGCTCGCCGTTCGGCCCGAGCCGAAAGCCAGCCTCGCTCAGCTGCCCTCGATGCGCGCCTTCAGCTCGCCGGGACGGGCGTTGACCAGCATCGCCCGCGCGGCTGCCTCGACCGGCCCGCGGATCACCATCCCCAGCACCCGCCCGGGGTCGGCGTCGAGCGTGTAGGTCGCTCGGGTCCGTCCCCCTCCCAGGTCCTCCAGCTCCCAGGAGCCGACGACCGACTTGAGGTCCCCCTTCTCCTGCGTCCAGGAAAGGCGCGTGGGCGGCTCGTAGCTGAAGCGCACCTCGGTCTTGACGCGCCTGACCTTGATGTCGCTCTCGCTCTCGACCAGGGTCGGCCGCCCGGCCTCGTCTCGCTCCAGCGGCCTCACCGCAACCAGGCCGCCCTGCCACTCCGGTGCGATCGATACGTCCTCGACCAGGGCCCAGACCTCCTCGATCGGAGCCTCGATCTCGGTGCTGGTGGTGCCGCCCAGGTGTGCCATCGGAGCCTCTTTCGGTCAGTCCGGCGGGATGTTCTGATTCAGCCGGAAGACGTTATCGGGGTCGTAGCGTCGCTTCAGCGCCTTCAGCCGCTCGTACTTCCGCGGCCCGTAGGCCTCGCGGACCCGCTCCTCGCCCTCGTTCATGAGGAAGTTGACGTACACGCCGCCGCTCTGGTGGTGCGGTTCGAGAGCCGACCAGAAGTCGCGCACCCACTGGCGCTCCTCGTCGAAGCCATCGGGACCCGCGGTCGCCGCGGTGATGTTGAAGGTGTGGCCGGCGCCGCGGCCGTTGAACGCCGTCTCCTCCTCTCCCACCCGCGAGATCGCGCCGCCCATCTGCCAGATCGGAAACGCCGTCAGCGGCGAGCGGATGCGCATCGCGTGCTCGACCGTGATGTCGATTACCTCATCGCTCAGCTCCCCCACGTCGCAGGCCCGCATGTAGTACCACTGGCCGTGGGGGAAGGAGGGATCGAACATCGATTGGTGCTCGAGGAAGGGCTTCGGCTCGCACAGATCGAGCACCGGCGAGCCGAATACCTTCAGCTGCTCGACCGCCTCTTCCCCCGCGTCCACCGATCCGGCGTAGAAGCAGACGACGGCGACGACCGGCTTGCCGTGAAGCTCGGGCGGGATGAAGGGAAGCGGCGGCGCCTTGCGATGGATCACGATCGTCATCAGCTCGTCCGGCGCCGCGGCGATCCACTCCCGGTAGAAGCGCAGCACGTCCGGCGACTCCTCGATCGGCCAGAACACCGGCCCGGCGACCACGTTCGGGCCGAGCGGGTTGAGGCGAAACTCGAACTTGGTGACGACGCCGAAGTTGCCGCCGCCGCCGCGGACGCCCCAGAAGAGGTCGGCGTTCTCGCTCTCGCTCGCCTTCACCAACTCGCCCTCGGCGGTGATCAGGTCGACCGAGAGGAGCTGGTCGATCGTCAGCCCGTACTTGCGCTGGAGCCAACCGATGCCGCCGCCAAGGGTGAGCCCGGCGAGGCCGGTATGGGTGACGATCCCCGCAGGAACCGCGAGGCCGGACGCCTGCGTCTCGCGATCGAGCTCGCCGAGGAGCACGCCGGCCTCGGCGCTCGCCGTGCGCGCCTCGGGATCGACGTCGATGCCCTTCATCGGTCCGAGGTCGACGACGATGCCGGCGTCGCAGACCGAGTGGCCGGGAAAGCTGTGGCCACCGCCCCTGACGGCGAGAGGCAGACCGGTCCGCCTCGCGAAGGCGACGGCCGCGCTCACGTCGGAGGCGCCGGTGCAGCGAGCGATCAGGGCCGGACGCCGGTCGATGGAGCCGTTCCAGACCGCCCGTCGCTGGTCGTAGGCGCCGTCGCCGGGCCGCACGAGCTCTCCGGTGAAGGCGGCCTCCAGCTCGTCCAGCGCGACTGGGTCGAGGTCGATCGTGTCGCTCATCGGGTCCCTCCGTTCGGCTTCGTAGATCCTCCGCCGCGGTGCAGCTCGGTTGCGGTGGCCTGGGCGCGCGGTCTGACCACTATCTCATCGATGTTGACGTGGCTCGGCTGGGCGACCGCCCAGCGGATGCACTCGAGACGGCCCCGTGGCGCTCGAGGCGAAGCTCGCCGGCGCGAACGAGCGAGCTCGCAACGCCTCGGCGGCGCCAGTCCGGGTGGACCGCGAGGCGGTAAAAGCTGCCCCGCCAGCCGTCCCAGGCGGCGATCAGCGTGCCGACAAGCGACTCGCCGGCTTCGGCGACGAGCAGCGAGCCGGCGTCGTGCCGGAGCAGTCGATGGACGCCGTCCTCGTTGTCGGTCGCCGACGGGAGGCCCACGTCGCGGCCCTGCCTCAGCTCGCCCCGCGCAGCCAGGCGATCGCGTCGGCTGCATTTTCCTGAGGCGGGAACACCGGGTAGAAGACTTTCTCGATCCGCCGCGCCCGGGCGATCAGGGTGAGGCGCCGGTAGTAACGGTTGCCGTCGGCTGCGAAGGTCGGCAGGCGCAGCGCCTCGCCCAGGCGAAATTCGCTGTCGTTCAGTAGGGGGTATGGGAGGTGCTCGCGCCGCGCGAACTCGACCTGCTCCGCGAGCGGCTGGGCGCTGAGGCCGAACACTTTGGCGCCGAGTTCCGCCAGCTCAGCGGCGCTGTCGCGAAAGGCACAGCTCTGCGGCGTGCAGCCACGGGCGCCCGGGATCCGGTCCCATCCGGTCGGCAGCGCCTTGCCGGGGACGCCCGTCTTCGGGTAGACGTAGAGGACGAGGAAGCCCCGGTCGGAGGCGGCGGCAAGGGCGACCGGCTTGCCGCTGGTCGCATCCAGGACTACGGGGGGCAGCGTTGCACCGGGGAGGTGGTCGGCGGCGCCGTCGTCCTCCGGAACCGGCAGATCGTCGGGCAGCTCGTGCAGATTCGGCGCGCTCATCGCCCGGTCCGCCTTGGCGCGACGCGATCGAGGAAGGCTCGCAGTCGCCGCTCGTAGAGTCGCGAATTGACGTTCCAGGCTTCGGTGTGTCCGGCTCGGGGCGCACGGTAGAAGGTGACCCGCGGCAGCTCCGCGGCGAACTCCTCGCTGGTCGAGATCGGCACGACCTCGTCCTCGGTGCCATGGAAGAGCAGGATCGGCAGCTGGAAGTACTCGGGATGCTCGACCGCATCGAGACTCTCCCAGTCCGCGTCGATGCGGGCGCCGATCGCCCACTCGACCGGCCGGGCGATGAATCCCGGCAGGCCCATCTCGGTGGCGTTGAAGGCGAGGACCTCTCGCCAGTCCAGCGCCGGCGCGTCGAGGACGAGGCCGGCGACGCGCGCCGCCAGCGGCGAACGCTGCATGAACTGGGTGACGAGCGAGCCGCCCATCGAGTAGCCGATCAGGACCAGGCGGCGAGCCCCTCGCGCCAGCGCGTAGCGAGCCGCTGCCGCGAGGTCGCGCCACTCGGTCAGGCCCATGTGGTGCATGCCGTCGGGGCTGGCCGGGGCGCCGAGATCCTCCCGGTAGGTGATCGAGAGGCTCGGCAGCCCGGCGCGGCGCAGGGTGGGGAGGATGCGCAGGCCCACCTGTGGGTTGTCGTTGATGCCGTGCACGACGATCGCCCAGGTGTCGCCGCGGCCGGGCACCAGCCAGGCCGGCATCGACCCCAGCTCGCCGGGGATGCCGACGTCGGCGAAGGGCAGGCCGCGAGCCCGGCTGGGGTTTCCGAAGTAGACCTTGGAGTCGAGCGCCACCTTCATGCCGGGGGCCAGATAGCCGCGCACGCCGCTCAGCTTCCGCGTCACCGTCTCGTCGCTCTGCGCCGTGATAGCGCCGACTACCGCCTGCCCGGCCTGCCAGACCAGAGCGTAGAGACCGGGCCGTTCCGTCTCCTCGGAGCGCGAGAGGACGACCGTGCCGCGGGAGAGGCGCTCGACCGTCTCTTCCTCCGGCCAGTCGCGGTGGTCGGGTACCAGCACCGCGGAGGAGAAATGCCAGCTCGCCGCGGCGCCGATCAGCAGTGCCAGCAGCGCCGCCAGGGCGCCGCCCACCCACCAGCGCCGCGCCCGCAGCCAGGCCGCGGTTCCCGAAGCCGCGGAGCCGGAGGTTGCCACGCCGGGCAGCCTACTTCGAGCAAACTCCGCATTTTGTCTAGACGATTGTCAATCCGCAAATAGCGGCTTTTTCAGGCACTGGCGTCCGCGCCTTCCGCCAAGGTCTCGGCGTGGCTGCAGGTACCCCCACCGGCACGAGGTCCGGCGACTCCCCGCCTGGACAGTTGGTCCGCGAGGTCTCCTCGTTGCAGGCGGCGCTGCTCGGCAGGCTGC
>DASVWY010000323.1:0-6862 GCA_036392975.1 Solirubrobacterales bacterium
CGATCGCCCTGGCGATCGACTCCGGCTCCGGTCGTCTTGCGCGCAGGGTCGGGATCAAGGTCGCCTCGGACCCCCTTGCCTCGAACGTCTCCTGTGCCATCGAGACGAGGACTGGCTCCGGTCCGATCTCCAGCAAGGTCGAGGCGCCCAGCTCGCTCAGCGTCTCGGTCGCCTTGGCGAAGCGCACCGGCTGGCGCACCTGGGAGACCCAGTAGGCGGGGTCGGTTGCCCGGTCGGGGGTGAGGATCTCGCCGCTGACGTTGGAGACGATCGGGATCTGCGGCTCGGAGTAAGTGAGGCTCTTCGCCACATCCGCGAACTCCTCCAGCATCGGCTCCATCAGCGGCGAGTGGAAGGCGTGGCTGACTTCGAGGCGCTTGGTCTTTGCGCCCTCCTTCTCGAAGTGCGCCCTTGCCTCCTCGATCGCCGCCTCGGTCCCCGAGAGGACGACCGAGCTCGGCGAGTTGATCGCGGCGATCGCGATCTCGGTCTCCTTGCCCTCGATCGCCGCTTCGGCTTCTTGCTCGCTGGCGCCGATCGCGAGCATCGCCCCGCCCTCGGGGAGGGCGCCCATCAGGGTCGCCCTGGCGCCGATCAGCTTCGCCGCGTCTTGGAGCGAGAGGACGCCGGCGATGTGGGCGGCGGCGATCTCCCCGATCGAGTGACCGGCGAGGAGGTCTGGTTTCAGTCCCTGCGAGGCGAGTGCCCTCGCCAGCGCCACCTCGGTGGCGAAGATCGCCGGTTGGGCGAGGCTGGTGTGGTGCAGGCGCTCCCTGGCCTGATCGTCTTCGGAGAAGACGATCTCCTTCAGCGACTCTCCGATCTGCTCCTCCAGCGCCTCGCACGCCTCGTCGAAGGCGGCGGCGTAGGCGGGGTGGGACTCGTAGAGCTCTTTGCCCATGCCCAGGCGCTGGGAGCCCTGGCCGCTGAAGAGGTAGGCGAGCTTGGTTGCCCTTGCGGTTGCGGTGAGGAGGTTGGCTGCTGGCTCTCCCTGGCTCAATGCCTCGAGGGCGGCGAGGAGCTCCGCGCGGTCTTCGCCGATTGCCACCGCCCGCTGCTCGAAGCAGCTCCTGGCGGTGATCAGGGAATAGCCGATGTCAGTCGGGTCGAGGTCCGGGTTGGCCTCGATGTGGGAGGCGAGGCGACCCGCTGCGGCCCGCAGCGCCGCCTCGCTCTTGGCCGAGAGCGCGAGTGGGATCGGAGTTGCGAGCGGCGCCGCCTTCTCACCCTCCTCCGAGGAGGCATCGGCCGGCGGCTCGGGTGCCTCTTCGAGGATCAGGTGCGCATTGGTGCCGCTGATTCCGAAGGAGGAGACGCCGGCGCGACGCGGGTGCTCTCCCGGCTCCCACGGCTCCTGCTCCCGCAGCAGCTCGATCTCGCCCGCGGACCAGTCGATCTTGGAGGAGGGAGCATCGACGTGGAGCGTCTTCGGCAGGACGCCCTCGCGCATAGCCATCACCATCTTGATCACGCCGGCCACGCCAGCCGCGGCCTGGGGATGACCGATGTTCGACTTGATCGAGCCGAGCTTCAGCGGCCGCTCGCGCTCCTGACCGTAGGTGGCCAGGAGCGCTCCGGCCTCGATCGGGTCGCCGAGGGCGGTGCCGGTGCCGTGGGCCTCGACCGCGTCGACGTCCTTGGGCTCCAGGCGGGCGTTCGCCAGCGCCTGGCGGATCACCCGTTCCTGCGATGGCCCGTTGGGTGCGGTGAGGCCGTTCGAGGCGCCGTCCTGGTTGACGGCGCTCCCCCGGATCACGGCCAGGACCGGGTGGCCGTTGCGCTGCGCGTCGGAGAGCCGCTCCAAGGCGAGCACCCCCGTCCCCTCGGCCCAACCGGTGCCGTCGGCCGCCTCGGCGAAGGACTTGCTGCGCCCGTCGAACGCGAGCCCTCCCTGGCGAGCGAACTCGGCGAACATCACGGGCGTCGCGAACACCGTCACCCCGCCGGCCAGCGCCAGCGAGCACTCCCCCTGGCGCAGCGCCCCGATCGCCAGGTGCATCGCGACGAGCGTCGAGGAACAGGCCGTGTCGACGGTCATCGTCGGCCCCTCGAGGCCGAGCGTGTAGGCGACACGGCCGGAGAGGACGCTGGATAGCGCCCCGGTCAGCCCGTAGCCGCTGAGCATCGCCTCGACGCCGCCGTAGTTGCTCTGTCCCGCACCGGCAAAGACCCCGGTCTGGCTGCCGCGCAGCGATGCGGGGTCGATGCCGGCGTCCTCGAGCGCCTCCCACACCGCTTCCAGCAGCAGCCGCTGCTGTGGGTCCATCGCCAGCGCCTCGCGGGGGGAGATGCCGAAGAACTCGGCGTCGAAATGGCCGACGTCGTCGACGAAGCCGCCTTCGAGCTTGAAGTCGGAGTCGGCGCCCCCGAGGTCCCAACCTCGATCGGTCGGGAACTCGCCGATGCCATCGGCGCCGGAAGCGACCAGCTCCCAGAGCTCCTGCGGGGAGTTGGCTCCACCGGGGAAGCGGCAGCTCATGCCGAGGATCGCGATCGGCTCGGTCGCGCCGGCCAGCAGGCGCAGGTTCTCCTGCCGCAACCTGTCCCGTTCTTTGAGGGTGACGCGAAGCGCGTCGACGACGTCGTTTCTGACCTCGCTCACGACGCCTCCTCACCATCACCGTCGGCCGAGATTCCTTCGGCGCTCTTCTGCAGGAGTTCCTCGATGTCCATCTCGTCGATGTCCGCACCGTCGTCCGCCGTCTCCAGCTCGACCTCGTCATCGACGTCGACCAAGCGCATGAGCGAATCCATCAGCCCGGCCTGGCGCAACCGCGAAAGCGGGATTGACGCCAGGGCCTCGCGTATCTCGCGCTCTTCGGACTCCATCTCGGGCACGGCGTCCCCTGCCGGCGCCAGTCGAGCGAGCAGGTGCACCGCAACCGCCTCGGAGGTCGGGTGGTCGAAGACGAGTGTCGGCTGCAGGGACATGCCGGTCGCGGTCGCCAAGCGGTTGCGTAGCTCCACCGCAGCGAGGGAATCGAAGCCGAGCTCCTGAAATGCCTTGCCGGGATCGACGCCCTCGGCAGAGCTGTGGCCGAGCACCGCCGCGACCTGGGAGAGGACCATCTCGAGCACCGCGCGCTGGCGCTCCTCGCCGGCAAGGCTGGCGAGCTGCTCCAGGAAGGCGGCGGAGGCTGCGGCGCGGCGGCGGGGAGCCCGAACGAGGTCGCGCATGATCGGCGGCAGGACCCCGATCGAGGCGAGGGTCCTCAGTCCGGCGGAGTTGGTGCGAAGCGCCACCGCAACCGCCCGCTCCGCTCGCAGCGCCGCGTCGAAAAGCGCCAGGCCCTGCTCGGCCGAGAGCGCGCCGATGCCCCCCTGCTCCATCCGCGCCAGGTCGGCCTCGCCGAGGCCGCCACCCATGCCGCCCTGCTCAGCCCACAGGCCCCAGGCGATCGAGGTGGCGGGCAGGCCTTCTGAGCGGCGGCGCTGGGAGAGCGCGTCGAGGAAGGTGTTGGCGGCGGCGTAGTTGCCCTGACCGGGGCCGCCGAGGGTTCCGGCTGCCGAGGAGAAGGTGACGAAGGCGGTGAGATCAAGCGAGCGGGTCAGCTCGTGCAGGTGCCAGGCGGCGTCTGCCTTGGGTGCAAAGACGTGCTCGAGCTGCTCGGCATCGAGCGACTCGATCGTCGCGTCATCGAGGACGCCGGCCGCGTGGATGACGGCCCCAAGCGGGTGCTCGTCCCCGATCGAGTCGATGAGCGCCTTCAGCTGTTCGCGCTCGGAGGCGTCGCAGGCCTCGATCCGCACCTGGGCTCCGAGCTCGGTCAACTCGGCCTGGAGCTCCTCTGCCCCCTCGGCTTCCATACCCCTGCGGCTGATCAAGAGCAGCTGGCGGGCGCCGTGCGCGGTGACCAGGTGGCGGGCGATCAGGGCGCCGAGGCCGCCGGTGGCGCCGGTGATGAGGACGGTGCGCTCGGGATCGAGGCCCTGGGGGACCTCGAGCACGAGCTTGCCGACGTTTTTGCCCTCGCGCAGGTGGCGGAAGGCCTGCGGGGCTTTGCGCAGGTCGAAGGTCGAGATCGGTGAGTGATCGATCGCTCCGGACCGCAAGAGGTCGACAACCTCGCCCAGCATCTCCCCGATCCGCACAGGACCGGCTTCGAACAGGTCAAAGGCGCGGTAGGAAACCCCCTCGTGCTCTTGGGCAACCTGCTCGGGGTCGCGGACGTCTGTCTTGCCCATCTCGATGAAGCGACCGCCGTCTGGCAAGAGCTCGAGCGAGGCATCGATGAACTCGCCGGCGAGGGCGTTGAGGACGACGTCGACTCCCTTGCCTTCGGTCGTTGCCAGGAAGCTGTCCTTGAAGCCGAGATCGCGCGAGGAGGCGATGTGGTCCTCGTCGAGGCCAAGCTCGCGCAGGACCTCGTGCTTTTCGACGCTGGCGGTGGCGAAGACCTCGGCGCCGGTGTGCTTGGCGATCTTGATCGCCGCCATGCCGACGCCGCCGGCGCCCGCGTGGACGAGGACCCTCTCCCCCGCCTTGAGCCTCGCCAGGTCTTGGAGGCCATAGCTGGCGGTGAGGAAGGCGATCGGAATCGCCGCTGCCTGGGCAAAGGACCACTCATCTGGGATCGGGACCAAGAGCTCTCGCGGCACCTTTGCCAACGGGCCGAAGGAGTCGCTGATCATCCCCATCACGCGCTCGCCCGGCGCCAGCTCGGATACCTCCTCACCTATCTCGACCACGACTCCCGCCGCCTCGCCGCCGATCGAGGCCTGACCTGGGTAGAGGCCGAGGGCGATGAGGACGTCTCTGAAGTTGAGTCCGGCGGCCTTGACCTCGACCCGTACCTCGTTGGGGGTGAGTGGCTCTTGGGCTGCCGGGTTGGGGATCAGCTCGAGGGCCTCCAGGGTGCCGCGCTTGGGGGCATCCAGGCGCCAGGGGCCGGGTGGTGGGAGGAGTCCCTCGCCCTGGGACGCAGCCAGCCTCGGCGCCAGCGCCTTGCCTTCGCGCAGGGCCAGCTGAGGCTCCTCGGTTTGGGCCAGGGCTTGTCCGAAGGAGGCGATCGACTCCTCGGAGCCGTCGCTGTCGATCAGGGCGAACCGACCAGGGTGCTCTGACTGGGCTGAGCGCAGGAGGCCCCAGAGCGATGCAGATGAAAGCTCGGGCGACTCGGCTTCGGCGGTGGCGACCCCAGCGGTGGTGAGGAGGGCCAAGCGCGATCCTGCGAGTCCCTCCTGGGAGAGCCATTCCTGCACGGTGCCGAGGGTTCTCTGCGTGAGGGTGCGCGCGGCCTCGGCCTGTTGCTCGGAGGCCTTTGCGGTGACTTCGAGGAGGACCGCCTGCGGTGCCGGCGCTCCCGACTCAATCGCCTCGAGGAGGGCGGCGATCGTCTCGTAGCAGTCGGCGCCCGCGAGCTGCAGCTCGCCGATCGTGGCGATGGTCGGATTCGTTCCGTTGGCCGAGGGATCGAAGGTCGGCAGCTCGACCTCCCTCCACTCGATGCCGAGCAGGGGGTCCTGGCGGGACCCACCGGCCCGGAGCTGCTCGGCGCTGACCGGGCGCGTGTACAGGGAACCGACCCGGGCAACGGGGGCGCCGGTGGGATCGGCGAGGTCGAGGCGGATCGCCTCTTCCTCCAGGCGCAGGCGCACCCGCAGCTCGCTGGGGCCGGTCGCCGTGAGCCCTACCGCGCTCCAGGAGAACGGGAGACCGACGGCCTCGTCCTGCTCGATCGCGGCAAGGACCGCCGCGTGCAGAGCGGAATCGAGCAGCGCCGGGTGGATCCCGAAGCGCTCCGCTTCCTCCACTTGCGCATCCGCCAGCGAGACCTCGGCGAGGATCTCCTCGCCCTTTCTCCAGGCCGCCGTCAGACCCTGGAAGGCCGGGCCGTACTCGAGGTCGAGGTCGGAGAGGTCCTCGTAGAGGGAGCTGAGATCGATCGGCTCGGCGCCCTTGGGCGGCCACTCGACGAGCGGCTCCGGCGACGAAGCTTGCTCGGCGTTTAGCAATCCGGTCGCGTGGCGGGTCCATTCAGGGGCAACGTCCTCCCCTCTGTCTTCTAACCGGGAGTGAATCGCGATCTGCCACTGACCCTCGTCCGTGACCTCGACCGAGGCCTGGATCTGGACCGCCCCCTTCTCGGGCAGGACCAGTGGCGCCTGCAGCGTCAGCTCCTGGACCTGCTCCGCCCCGGCGCGCTCGGCCGCGTACAGCGCCAGCTCGAGGAAGGCGGTGCCAGGGAGGAGGACCGTGCCCATTACGGCGTGATCCGCGAGCCAAGGATGAGTGGCAAGTGAGAGCTGGCCGGTGAGAAGGAAGTTGTCGCCCTTCTCGCCGGCGATCTCCACCGTGGTTCGAATCAAGGGATGCTCGGCGGATCGCTGTCCCAGGCCATCCGGTCCGCCGATGACAGGATCGATCCAGAACCGCTCGCGCTGGAAGGGGTAGGTCGGGAGCGGGACCCGCTTGGCGCCGGTCCCCTCGAAGAAGACGTCCCAGTCGAGCTTTGCGCCTGAGACGTGGGCGGAGGCGATCGCCCTGGCGATCGTCTCCGGCTCCGCGCGGCCCGAGCGCAGGGTCGGGATCAGCGCTGCGTTCTTGCCTTCGAGCGTCTCTGCCGCCATCGAGACCAGCACCGGCTCCGGGCCGACCTCGACGAAGGCGGCGGCGCCGAGCTCTGCCAGGCTCTCGGTTGCGGTGGCGAAGCGCACCGGCTCCCTTACCTGGGCGACCCAGTAGGCGGGGTCGGTTGCCCGATCGGGGCTGAGGATCTCGCCGCTGACGTTGGAGACGATCGGGATCTGCGGCTCGTTGAAGGTGAGGCCCTGCGCGACCTCTGAGAACTCCTCCAGCATCGGCTCCATCAGCGGCGAGTGGAAGGCGTGGCTGACCGTCAGGCGCTTGGTCTTTGCGCCC
>DASVWY010000324.1:0-4292 GCA_036392975.1 Solirubrobacterales bacterium
CCTCGGCGCTGAGCCGGTAGTTGGCTCGCAGCGAGCCATCTCGGGCGATCCCAACCCGGCCGCCGGACTCGTCGGCGAGCTGAACGCCGATCGAGGCGACGTTGCCGAAGCGCAGCATCGCTTCCTGGTGCTCGCGCCCCGACCCCAGCAGCCAGGCGCCGCCAAAGGGAAGCGGCGTGAAGGTCGCCTCGAGCAGCACCCGCTGCTCGGCCTCCCACTCGTCGATGTAGTAGCTCTGCATCACCCCCTCCCAGCCGCGGACCTCCTCCTCGTAGCGGGCGCCGACCCAGCAGGCCGGGTGGATGTGGAGGTTGCGGCCGACCTGGTCGCCACCGAGGCCGGAGCGCAGCAGCAACTCCGGCGTGCCGAAGGCGCCACCGGAGACGATCGTCGCCCGGCGGGCGCGGACCGTGTAGGGGTGGCCGTGGCCGTTGCGCTCGGGATGCGGCGCGACGGCGCAGCGGACGCCGACGGCACGGCCGTCCTCGACCAGGACACGGCGCGCTTCGACGCCGGCCCGCACCCGGGCGCCCGCCGCGACGGCCCGCGGCAGGTAGCTGACGTTCATGCCGCGCTTGGCGTCGATTCGGCAGCCGTAGGGACAGGAGCTGCACTGGACGCAGTTGCCGGCGTTGCGGGAGATCGGGCCGCCGCTGGCGCCGAGCGCCGCCGCGCCTTCCATCGCCAGTTGGCCGTTGCGCCCCATCCGCTCCGGGTCGAGCGGGGTCACCCGCAGGAACTCCTCGGCCTCGGCGAAGTCGGGGGCCAGCTCGCCGGCCCAGCCGATCCCGTAGCGATCGCGCCAGTGCGCCAGCACCGGCTCGGGCGCGCGGAAGCAGGTGCCGGAGTTGATCACGGTGGTGCCGCCGACGGTCCTCGCCACCGGCACCGGGATCGGCGGGTTGCCCTCGGCGATCGTCAGGCCGCCGTCGCGGTAAAGCGAGGCGATCGCCTCCAGCGGGTCGCTTGGATAACTGTCGCGGTCGTAGCTGTCGCCGGCCTCGAGGACGAGCACGTCGAGACCCGCCTCGGCAAGCGCCGCCGCCGCGACCGCGCCGCCGGCGCCGGAGCCGACGATGACGACGTCGCATTCCTCGCCCTCCCCGGCGGGTGCGGTGTCGCCGAGCGATCCGGAGGGCTCCGGCCGGGCCCCATCGGCGACCCGGCAGCTCGTCTCCAGGCCGAGCCGTCCCTCGACCGCGGGGTCGACCGCGTAGCCCAGCGTGGTGAAGGTCTTCGCCATCAACAGCAGCTCGTGGTAGAGGCTGAAGCGCGAGCGCTCCATGCGGTTGAGGAAGTCTTCGCGTGCCCGCAGGTCGAGGCGGCTGAAGCGCCACGGGAACGGCAACCGCTCGAAAACCCGCAGAGCCAACCTCACCCGCGACAGCACCCGCGGCGAGAGCGAACTCAGATGCCTGCCGACCGGCCCGGCGACCGCGACCTCGCGCTCGGCCGCCGGCAACCCGTCGAGGGCGGGGGCCATCGCTTCGCAGATCGCCGACAGCGTTCTCTGCTCGGCGGCCGACAACCCCGGCGGGCGCCTTCAGCCAGGCGCGGGCACTCGTTCGACCCGGCCCGCCAGGGACCAGAGCCAGAGCGCCGCGAGGGCGAGGAAGCCGTCGACCAAGAAGTTGAGCAGGTAGGCGAAGACGTCCTGGTCGAAGAGGTAGAAGCCGAGCGAGCCAAGCGATGAGGCGGTCTTGCCGGCGGCCAGCACCAGCAGCAGCGGTCGGTAGCGGACGACGTCGGCCTGGGCGAGGAGGCAGATGCCGGTGATGACGACCATGTAGGCGAAGCCCAGCGCCAGCCAGAGCTGCTCCTCGCCGTGGGGGGCGCGGGCGAAGTCGCCGAGCGAGTCGCCGAGGTCGGAGATCGTGTCGAGGACGCCGTTGGGAACGGCGATGAAGAGGAGGCCGACGGTGGCGAAGCTGGCGGCGAGCAGGCGCAGGTTTAGAACTACGAAGCGCTCTGCCCGCTCTCCCTGCATAGTGCGAGGACAATAACTGGCCAGGCAGCCAAACGCTCCGGCGGGCGGGTCCTGTCGCGGCGGCCCTCCCCCATGTGCTCGGACGCCTTCGGCGCCCTCCGCCATGGGGGACCCCCGCCACCGCGCCACCCGCCCGAGAGGCCGTTGCTACCTTGCCGTCATGGTGCTGGCCAAGCCCGTTGCAGTGCTTCTCCTCGTGTGTGCCAGCCTGCTCGTGGCCGCGCCCCTCGGTTCAGCCGACGTGATCCATACCTACGAGGTGACGCTGACGATCAGCGTCGATCGTGGCGCCGACAAGCTCAGTGGCACGGTCTCGTCGGATGCGCCGTCGGAATTTTGCGACTCGAGCACGGTTCGGATCAGGAGGGCGATGCCGGGGAGGGACAAAGTCGTGGGGCGAGTCTTTCCGACTTACGGCGAGTGGCGGTTGAAGTCGTTCCCGGCCATTAGCGGGAAACGCGTCTACGCCGAGGTGCTGAGCTACGAGTTGCCGCAGCGCCCGGTGATCTGCCTCGGGGCCCGCTCGCGCACCGTCACCGCGCCGTAGAATCGCGCCCGTGATCGAGCGGGAGCAGGTTCTCCACGTCGCCAGGCTGGCAAGGCTGCGCCTGTCCGAGGGCGAGGTGGAGAGGATGGCGGGCGAGCTGTCCGGGATCCTCGACCACGTCGACCGCATCGCCGAGCTGGAGCTGGGCGACGTCGAGCCGACCTCCCACGTGGTCGAGCTGGAGAACGTGCTGCGGCCCGACGAGCCGCGACCGAGCTGGCCCAAGGACGCGGTACTCGAGCAGGCGCCCGATCCAGCCGACGGCGCCTTCCGAGTTCCCTCGCCGCAGGCCGAGTGATGGACGAGCTGCTGGAGCTGAGCGTCGCGCAGGCCGTGGCGCGAATCGACGCGGGAGACCTCTCCCGCGAGGAGTACTTCGACGCCTGGCGCGAGGCGGCTGCCGGCGACGAGCTGAACGCCTACCTGTGGCGCGCCGAGGACGGCGGCGGCAAGGCCGAGGGGCCGCTGGCGGGAATCCCGATCGCGGTCAAGGACCTGTTCTGCACCGAGGGTGTCGCCACCACCGCCGGCTCGCGGATCCTCGAAGGCCACCGGCCGCTCTACACGGCGACGGCAGTTCGCAAGCTAGCCGAGGCGGGGGCGGGGGTCCTCGGCAAGACCAACATGGACGAGTTCGCGATGGGGTCCTCGAACGAGAACTCGGCCTACGGCCCGGTCCTCAACCCCTGGGACCGCGAGCGCGTCCCCGGCGGCTCCTCGGGCGGCTCGGCGGCCGTCGTCGGCGGCGGTCTGGCGCCGTGCGCAATCGGCACCGACACCGGCGGTTCGATCCGCCAGCCGGCGGCGCTCTGCGGGATCGTCGGCCTCAAGCCCACCTACGGCGCGATCTCGCGCTACGGGATGATCGCTTTCGCATCCTCTTTGGACCAGTGCGGCCCGCTGACGCGCGATGTGACGGACGCGGCGCTGCTGTTGGCCGCGATGCAGGGACGGGATCCCTGCGACTCGACCTCGGTTGGGATCGAGGGCGGGGTGGAGGCGCCACGGCGCGAGGACCTGGCCGGCCTGCGCTTCGCCGTCCCCGCCGAGCTGGCCCACGACGCGATCGAGCCGGGAGTGCGGGAGGTCTTCGAGGCGACCCTGAAGCGGATCGAGGAGCTGGGCGGCGAGATCGCCGAGGTGCCGCTGCCGCACGCCGAGCACGGTATCTCCGCCTACTACGTGATCGCCCCCGCCGAGGCTTCTTCCAACCTGGCCCGCTACGACGGCGTTCGCTACGGGATGCGGACCGGCGAGGCCGGCGACCTGATCGAGATGTACGAGGCGACCCGCGCCGAGGGCTTCGGTGAGGAGGTCAAGCGGCGGATCATGCTCGGCACCTACGCCCTCTCCTCCGGCTACTACGAGGCCTACTACGGCCGGGCGCAGAAGGTGCGCACCAAGATCGCCGAGGACTACGCGGCGGCCTTCGCGCGGTTCGACTTCGTCGTCACGCCCACCTCGCCCTCGGTTGCCTTCAAGCTCGGCGAGAAGACCGACGACCCGCTGGCGATGTACATGAACGACTTCTTCACCGTGCCGATGAGCCTGGCCGGAATCCCGGCGATCTCGATTCCGGCCGGCCTCGCGGCGCCGGAAGGCGGCGGGCCGCAGCTACCCGTCGGCTTCCAGATCGCCGCGCCCGCCTTCGCCGAGCAGCGACTGCTCGACGCGGCCTACGCGCTGGAAGGGGCGATCGGGTTCTACGACAAGTCGAGGCGGACGGGCGATGGCTGAGCTGGAGGCGGTGATCGGGCT
>DASVWY010000325.1:0-2458 GCA_036392975.1 Solirubrobacterales bacterium
CAGCACCGCCATCACGTCGGTGGCGTGCCGGTCGAGCAGGGTCTGGAACGGGGGCAAGGCGGTCAACTCACTGGATTAAACGCGGCGGCGCCGGCAAAGGTGAGATGGTCCCGCAAGCCCGTACTTGCAATCTACTTGCAACTACTTGAAATAAGACATGAAAAGACCCTGGAAAGCAGACGTTTTACTTGCATTGGACGAGATCGTCGCGCGGGCGCTGGCCGAGGACATCGGCCAGGGCGATGTCACCTCCGAGGCGACCGTGCCGGAGGGAGCGCGGGCGCGGGCGCGGATCGTGCAGAAGCAGCCGGGGGTCGTCTTCGGTCTCGCCGCCGTAGCCGAGGCGATGCGGCAGTGCGGCGCCGAGGACGTCGACAACCTGCTCGTCGAGGGCCAGTGGCGGGAGGAAGTGCCGGCCGAGGTGGCGATCGCGACCGGGCCGGCGGCCGCCCTGCTGGCCGGCGAGCGCACCGCGCTCAACTTCCTCGGCCACCTCTCCGGGATAGCGACGTCGACCGCACGCTTCGTCAAAGCGGTGGCGGGCACCGGCGCCCAGATCCTCGATACGCGCAAGACGACGCCGGGCCTGCGCGAGCTGGAGAAGGCCGCGGTCGCGGCCGGTGGCGGCCGCAACCACCGCATGGGGCTCCACGACGCGATCTTGATCAAGGAGAACCACCTCGCCGTCGCCGGCGGTGTGGCCAAAGCCATCCACGCCGCCCGCAGCACCCGTCCCGAGCTGCCCGTCGAGATCGAGTGCCGCGACCTCGACGAGGTCGCCTACGCGCTCGGCGCCGGCGCCGAGCGCCTGCTGCTCGACAACATGGACGCCGGCGAGCTGCGCCAGGCCGTGCGTCTGCGCGACGCGGAGGGCGGTGCCGAGCCGCCCTCGCTGGAGGCTTCGGGCGGCGTCAGCCTCGAGACCGTGCGCGAGATCGCCGAGACGGGCGTCGACTTCATCTCCGTCGGCGCTCTGACCCACTCGGCGCCCAGCCTCGACTTCAGCCTCCTGCTCGACCCCCTCTAGTCGACCGTCAGCTTCAGCTTCATTTCTTCGGGGTGGATCGTGCAGATCAGCCGGTAGACGCCGCGCTGGTTGAAGGTCTTGGCGAAGTTGACGCCGTCGGCGCTGGTCGTCTGCGACTTGAAGCCACCCCCGGGTCCGCTCTTCTTCTTGACGTTGTGGCGACGATTGCCGGTCCACTTGAAGCGGACCTTGGTGCCGGCGGCGACGGTCTTGCTGGATGGGGCGAAGAAGTTGTCGCCGAGGGTTACGGTCGTCGCCGCGCTCGCGGTTCCGGCCGTCGCCAGCACGGTGGCCAGGGTGACGAGTGCGATCAAGACAGCGGTGGTTCCGATGCGCATCCGAGCCTCCTTGCGGTCGATCCAGCCATGGTACGCGAGACTTTGGCTGTGCCCGAGCTGCCCGAGGTCGAGCTAACGGTGCGCCGGCTGGAGGCGGCGACGAGGGGCGCCGTCGTCGAGTCGGCGCTGGCGCCGGGCATGAACGTGATGAAGACCTTCGAGCCGCCGCTCGAGGCGCTGGTGGGCAGGGAGCTGAGCGGCATCCGGCGGATCGGCAAGATGCCGGTGGTCGAGTTCGGCGAGCTGTCGCTGCTGGTCCACCTGATGTCGGCGGGGCGGCTGCGGCTGTCCGAGAAACGGGCCTCGATGAAAGACCGCGCCTCGCGGGTGCTGATCCGGCTCGAGGACGGGCGCGAGCTGCGCCTGCGCGAGTTCGGGACCAAGCAGCGCGCCTGGGCGAAGCTGCTGGCGAGCGATGCCGTCGCGGCGGACGAGATGGTCGCCTCGCTCGGTCCGGAGGCCTGGCCGCCGCCGCCGCTGGAGGCATTCGCCGCGGCGATCGACCAGCCCCGGCACCTGCACCCGCTGCTGCGGCACCAGCGCGATATCGCCGGCATCGGCCGCTCCTGGGTCGACGAGATCCTCTGGGAGGCGCGCTTGTCTCCTTTCAAGCAAGGGTCCGAGCTGAGCGATGAGGAGGTCGAGCGTCTCCACGCCGCCCTTCACGTCCTCGGCGACGCGATCGACCATTACGAGGAGACGGTCGGCGAGGAGCTTCCGGACAAGCTGCCGATGCCCCTGCGAATCCACAAGCGCGAGGGCGAGCCCTGCCCGCGCTGCGGCACGACGATCGAGGCGGTCTTCTTCGCCGAGCACCAGACCAACTACTGCCCCCAGGAGCAAACCGGCGGCCGCGTGTTGAAAGACCGCCGACTCTCGCGCTTGCTCAAGTAGGCGGACTGGAGCCAGTAGACTTCGGTGCAGTTCATTCGACTGGACTCAGGCACACGCCATGCCAGCGAACATACGACGAGCGAGGCCCGGGAGGGCCCTTCGAGGCAACCGCCGATGAGAGAGCTGCCGACGATCAACGAACCCGTTCCGATGCTCGACCTCGCGCCCGAGGAGGTCGGCGAGATGACGGAGGAGATCC
>DASVWY010000326.1:0-3011 GCA_036392975.1 Solirubrobacterales bacterium
CGTAGGCGTAGCGGTTGATCGTCGCGCTCAGCACCAGCCCGCCCTTCTCGGCGGGGTAGGGAGGCACGTCGGTGCCGCCACCGGCGAAGCTGACCCGCAGCGGCGCCCGGGCCCGAAGCAGTCGCGACGGGCTTTGCTCGGCGACCGGCATCTCGGTGGCACGATATAAGAGCGCCCCGACCCCGCCGGCGATTAGCATCGCCCGCCAGCCAACCGACAGGAGATCACCCCAGCGATGAGCGAGCAGACGTACGAGCTGACCACCGACCAGGCCGAGCGCGAGGCATCCGGAGCCCACAGCTACGGCCGCTACCTCGAGGAGTTCGAGGTCGGCGCCGTCTACAAGCACTGGCCGGCGAAGACCGTGACCGAGGCCGACGACCACCTCTTCTGCCTGATCACGATGAACCACCACCCGCTGCACATCAACGACGTCTACGCCAAGGGCTCCCAGCAGGGCCGCAACGTCGTCGTCGGCCCGCTCGTTTACTCGCTGGCGCTCGGCATGTCGGTCTCCGACGTCTCCGGCAAGGCGATCGCCAACCTGGCGACCGAAGACCTCAGCCATCCGAACCCGGTCTTCCACGGCGACACCCTCTTCTGCGAGACCGAGGTCCTCGACGTCAAGCCGTCCTCCTCGAAACCCGACCGCGGTGTGGTCAAGGTCCACACCCGCGTCCTCAACCAGGACGGCGTCCTGGTCGCCGAGTTCAAGCGCCTGGTCTTGGTGCCGCGGCGCGACCCCGGCAGCTGAGCGTTCCGGGCGGGCGCGGCCGCGGCTAGGCCGGCGGGTAGATGAAGTCGCGCCAGCGCAGCTTGGCGACGTGCCTGTAGAGCAGCAGGGAGATCGCGAACACGACGGTGTAGGCGCAGGTGCTGACGATCGCCGCCGCCTCTATCCCTCCCTGGTCGAGGAAGAGGAGGAGCCCGACCAGGGTCAGGATCGCCGCCGGCGCCGCGGCGACGCTGGAGAGGAAGGGGCGGTTGGCGGCGAGCAGGCCCGACCACAGCACCATCGCCGCGGCGTCGAGCACCTCGCCGGGCAGCAGGATCCGCAGCGCCGGCGCCGCAGCGCCGAAGTCGGCGCCGTAGACCAGCTCCAGGGCGATCTCGGCCAAAACCCACAGGGGGAGGGCGATCGCGATCCCGATCAGGAGCACGACGTGAAGGGTGCGGATCACGGTGCGGGCCGATTGCTGCTCGGAGCGGGCGGCGAGGGGGAGTACCAGCACGGCGATGGTGCCGGTCAGCGTCCCGATGATGCTGGAGACGTTCGTCGCCACCGAGTAGAGGCCGATGCTGGCCGCTCCGAGGAAGGCGGGGACGATCAGGAGGTCGATGCGGTAGTTGACCAGGCCGGCGACCGAGCCGCCGTGGGCGCGAACCCCGTACCAGAGCGTGTTGCGCAGGAGGCCGGCGCTGGGCCAGTCGAGGCGGTGGCGTCGAAGCGAGCGGATCGCGGCAATCAGGCAGCTGGCGGCGACCGCCGCCGCGTTGACCGCCAGCGCCGCCTCGACCGAGAGGTCGCCGCCGATCCAGAGCACGATGTAGGTCGTGGCGATCAGGGCCGGGCCGGCGAAGCGCGCGAGGTTGTAGGTGCCGAAGTCCTGGTCGCCGAGGAGCATCCCGTTGAGGACGGCCTGGGCCAGCATCAGGGCGATCGTGGCGGCGTAGATCCGGGCGAGGTCGATCGTCTCCGCCGCCTGCGCGGAAAAGAGCGTCGGCAACACCAGCTCTACCAGGGCGATCGCCAGCAGCGCCAGCACCGCGCTCAGCGCCGCCCAGCTCGCCAGCAGCTTGCCGCCGTCCTCGGGGTGCTGGGAGAGCCGGTAGGAGATCGCCTGCGTGCTCCCGAGCGAGAACAGCCAGCCGGCCATCTGCGCCAGGATCAGGATCGCCGCGATCTCGCCGCGGCCGTCCGGGCCGAGGGCGCGGGCGATGGCGATGCCGGTGAGCAGGTTGAGGGCGAGGATCGACGCGTCGAACCCCATCGGCGAGAGGACTCGCTCCCGCAGGGCTGGATGCCGCAGGAGGCGTCGGACCGAGCCCGCCCGCATCAGCCTTGCCGCGCGAGGTGATCGCCCAGCCGCAGGGCCAGCGCCGCGATCGTGGTGGTGGGGTGGAGGGGGCTGTGGGTCGGGAACGCCGAGCCGCCGGCGACGTAGAGGTTGCGAACCCGGTGATGGCGGAGGTTCTCGTCGACGACTCCGTCGGGGCCCATGAAGCAGGCGCCGAGCATGTGCCCGCCGCGGTTGCCGAAGCGGCGGCCGACGATGCGGCCGCCGAGCGGCCGCAGGCGCTCCTCCAGCCCGCGCCGCACCTGCGCCAGGCCGCGCTCCACGTATTCGGAGTCGGGGGGATAGGCGACCCGCGAAAGCGGGATGCCGAGGCTGTCGCGGCGTGAGGAGAGCTGCACCCGCCGCTCCTCGCGGGGCGCGTCCTCGAGGCTGACGTAGACGACGAGCGTGCGGGCGAAGCGCTCCGCCATCCGCCTGCGAAGGGCCTCGCCCCCCTCGCCGTCGGCGAGGGCGTCGGTGAGCGGGTCCCTGACCATCAGCCCCGGGTTGAACGGAATCACCACCGCCGCCGCGCGCTCGGCCCGCCAGGGGCCGTCGGCCCAGGCGTAGGAGATGCCGCTGTCGCGGCTGCTCGCCCGCCAGTGCTCGACCGGCCGCTCCAGTTCGATCTCGAGCTGGACGTGGACGTGGTCTCCCAGCCAGCGGCCCACGGCCTCTCCCTCCAGCCCGGAGCGCAAAAGCAGCGCCGCGTTCTCGATCCCGTGGGCGGCGAGCACGACTCGGCCGGCGCGAAGCTCGCTGCGCTCGCCGTCGGCGCCGACGCACTCGATCGCGGCGACGCGGTCGGACTTCAGCCTCAGCCTCGCCGCAACGGTCGAGTCGCGGACCGAGAATCCCGGCGAGGCGGCGAGCTCCCTGGCGATCTCCAGCACGCTGGTGGAGGGCTCGATCGCCGCCAGGCCCTCGGAGCCGACCTCGGGCGGGTACTTCTCG
>DASVWY010000327.1:0-9901 GCA_036392975.1 Solirubrobacterales bacterium
CGGCCGGTGTGTCGCCTTATCCGTCTCTGTGACGGATAAGGCGACACAGGGCTGTGTTTGGCCGGCCAGCCAATTACCATCCGGCCATGCCCGCTGAGCCCGCAACGTCGACCCGTCGAGTGCCGCCGCCGAAGCAGCTCAGCGCCAATCCGATCGTCCGCGTGCTCGACGACGCCCGCGCCGAGATCGGCATCCGCCGCCGCGGCTCCTACCCGCCCGGCCCGCGGAACTTCAGCTTCGCGCGCACGCTGCAGGCGGCGCGGGACCCGCTGCCGATGCTGCTCTCCCTCTACGAGGAGCACGGGCCGATCTTCAGCGCCCGCCTCCTCCACAGCCAGGTCGTCTTCATGCTCGGCCCCGAGGCCAACCACTTCGTCACCGTCTCCCACCCGGAGAACTTCCACTGGCGCGAGGGCAGCTTCGGCGACCTGATTCCCCTGCTCGGCGACGGCCTGCTGACGATCGACGACGCCTACCACGACCGGGCGCGCGAGATCATGATGCCGGCCTTCCACCGCGAGCAGGTCGCGGCCTCGGTCGCGGCGATGATCGCCGAGGCGACGCCGGCGATCGAGGCGCTGCGGCCCGGCCAGGTGGTCGACGTCTACGAGTGGATGCGCGGCCTGGCGATGCGGATCGCGATGCGGGCGCTGCTCGGTCTCGACCCCGACGAGGCCGGCAAGGGGGCGGCCGCCGCCGAGCACTTCGAGCGGGCGCTCGGCTTCTACGGAATCGACTTCCACCTGCGGCTGTTGCGCGGCCCGGGCTCGCCCTGGTCGAAGATGGTCGCCTCGCGGGCGATCCTCGACCAGATCGTCTACGGCGAGATCGCCCAGCGCCGGGCAAGCCCCGACCCGGAGAAGCTGGACATCCTCAGCCTGCTGCTGGGGGTGCGCGACGAGGCGGGGGAGGGCTTCTCCGACAAGGAGGTGCGCGACCAGGTGATGACCCTGATGTTTGCCGGCCACGACACCTCGACCTCGACCCTGACCTTCATGATGCACGAGCTGGCCCGCCACCCCGAGGCGGTCGCCCGCCTGCAGGCCGAGCAGGACGAGGTGCTTGGCGGGGAGGCGCCGGACATCGATCGCCTCGAGCGCGAGATGCCCTACCTGGAGATGGTCCTCGACGAGGTGCTGCGGCTCTACCCGCCGGCTTGGATCGGACCCCGGCGCGCGGTCCGCGACTTCGAGTTCGGCGGCTGCGAGGTCAAGCGCGGCTCCTACGTCAACTACTGCTCCTGGGCCAGCCACCGGATCCCGGAGGTCTTCCCGGACCCCGAGGCTTTCATCCCCGAGCGCTTCACCCGCGAGCGCAAGGCGGCGCTGCCGCGCGGCGCCTACGTCCCCTTCGGCGGCGGCCGCCGCATCTGCATCGGCAAGCGCTTCGGCCAGACCGAGGTGAAGCTGGTGGCGACGATGCTGCTGCAGCGGCTGCGCCTCGACGCGATGCCGGGCCGCACGATGACGGTGCGCCAGATGCCGACCCTCTCGCCGCGCGGCGGTCTGCGGATGCGGGTCCTTCCCCGCGTGTGACGGAATCCGCCTTTCCGCGTATCGTCTGCATGGTTATGCCTCTGGCAGGGGGACGAGCAAGGCGAGGGTTGCAATCCCGCGCGAAGACGCTCGGGGTGGCGCTGCTTGCCATCCTCTGCCTCTGCGCTATGCCACAGCCAGTGATGGCTGCGCCCTCCAACGATGACTTCGCGGCCGCCCTACTCGGCGACGGCGACCGCCTCGAAGGCAGCGGCAACAACTTCGGGGCAACCAAGGAGAGCGGCGAGCCGGATCATGCGGGCGATCCCGGCGGCGCCTCGGTCTGGTTCGGCTGGGGCGCCCCGCGCTCGCAGACGGTCTACGTTCGGATCTGCACCGAAGGGTGGGAGGCTCGCTTGGGCGTATACCGAGGCGAGTCGCTCCCGGCTCTGCGAACGGTCGCTGCGACCCGAATCGTTTCCGCGTTTGGATCCTGCGGCGAGCTCCAGTTCAGGGCGATCTCCAGCGTCACCTATCGCTTAGCCATCGATGGCTCCACGGCAGGAGGCCCGCCGGAGCAGGGGAACTTCGAAATCATTGTCTCGGCGACGCCACTCGAACTGCCTGCCAACGACGCCTTCACCAACGCGACGGCCGTGAGATCCACCCTCTACGAGTGGATCCACGGAAGCACCGACGGCGCCACGCGCGAGGTCGGCGAGCCGGGCCACGGTGGCGACCTCGCAGGCGCCTCCGTCTGGTATCGGTGGACCGCCCCCAGCAGCGGCGCGATGCGGCTCTACCCCTGCATGGCCCCGTTCCGCCCGGATATCGCGGTGTACACCGGCTCGACCCTGGCGACGCTGCAGCCGACCGGCTTCCCGGCGCCTCTCGATCCCCAGCCGGCCAGCGAGTGTCAGCTCGGCGGCATGGGCGGCATCGGTTTCGACGCGGTCGGCGGCGAGACCTACTCGATTGCGGTCGACGGCTTCGACGGGAGCTGGGGCCGGTTCCAGTTGCGCCTGCTCCCGGCATGGGTCCAGTTCGTCGATGTCTACTCGCCGAACACCTACATCTACAAGGTGCTGCGCCTGCGCAGGCGGGGAATCGCGATCCAGTTCAGCAGCAGCGGCGGACCGTCCGGCGATACCTTCCTCTGCAAGCTCGACCGGAAGCGGTTCTCGCCCTGCCGGACGCCGCGGAAATGGTTTGGCTTGGAGCCGGGGATGCATCGAGTTGCGGTCGTTGCCATCGACGCGGCGGGCAACCGGGATGCGACCCCGGCGACGCGCACCTTCAGGATGGGCGGCAAGGGCAGATGAGGAGGGCGCTTCTAGTGCTGGGTGTGGGACTGATAGCCCTGCTCCCCCTCACCCAGGAACGAGCAGAGGCCGCCCTCTATTGGGCGCATGGCTCCTCCCTTGGCCGGGCTAACCTCGACGGCAGCCTGGCTTTCTGGCCACTGCCAAACGGATATTTCCCAGCGCTCGACGTCAGCGGTGCCTGCGGCCTCGACGTCGACGACCAGCACCTCTACTGGGGTGACGCTTCGGGTGGCGCAATCGGACGGGCCACGATCGACGGCGCGGCGCCGGACCAGGCATTCATCCCCGGCCTCGGCGCGCCTTGCGGCGTCGTGGCCACTCCGACGCACCTCTACTGGGCAGACTGGGGCACGAACCTGATCGGCCGCGCCAATCTCGACGGCAGCGGCGTCGAAGCCGCTTTCGTCGCCGGCGCCTCCAATCCCTGCGGGATAGCCGTTTACGACTCGCACGTGTTTTGGGCAAACCAAGAGGCTGGGTCAATCGGACGGGCGGACCTCGAAGGCGGCAACGTCGAACAGGCGTTCATCGGCGGTCTTGGCGCTCCGTGCGGGGTGGACGTGAATGCCAACGGGATCTATTGGGGCGACCAGGAATTCGAATCGATCGGCCACGCCGCGCTGGACGGCTCCGGCGTCGAACCGACGCTGGTCGCGGACGCGGTCGAACCCTGGGACGTCGCCGTCAACCCCACGCACGTCTTCTGGGCAAATCGTTGGAGCACTCCAGGCAATCCGGGCGGTGGCATCGGGCGCGCGGCGCTGGATGGGACCGGCGCCAACCACGACCTCGTTCCCGATGCCTACAACCCCACCGGAGTCGCGCTGGACGCCCGCCTGCTCGTCTCACAGCAAGCGCCGCCGCGGCCGTCGGACTATTTGCGCTTCGGCAAGTTGACCCGCAATCGGGAGACGAACATGCTCCAGCTGATCGTCCACGTGCCCGCCCCCGGCGAGTTCACCGTCGATTCGCCGGCGATTGGATGGAGCCTCGACAAGGAAAACCCGCCGCCCTGGGTGGGTGGGGGCTTCCACTGGAAGCTGAAGCTCTGGCCCGGGAAAGGCCGCGCCGGACAGCGGATTCGCGGTCGGTTGAGACGGAAGGGGCGTGCCCCGATCGTCCTGCGGGTGACCTATCGACAGGAAGGACGGCTGCCGCTGGAAGGCACCAGGCGGCTTGACTTCTTGCGGCGCTGAGCGAGCGAGACGCCAGGCAGGGCGCCTCGCTCGTCCGTCCTACTTGATGAACAGCATCTCCTCGTATTTCGGCAGCGGCCAGAGGTCGTCGGCGACGACCTTCTCCAGCTTGTCGGCCGCCTCGCGGACCCTCGCCATCGCCGCGATTTGCTTGTCGCGAGCGTGGAGCGCCATCTCCAGGCCCTCGAGGCCGGGATCGGCGTTCGCCGCCTCCAGCTCGCCGAGCGCCGCGACCAGCTCGTCGACCAGGCCGCGGACCTCGGCCTCGATCGCGGAGACGCCGGACTCGCCGATCAGCGCCAGGTGGCGCAGCGCCGCCGGCAGGATCATCGTCTTGGCGATCGAGAAGGTGGTCTCCGCCTCGATGTTGGCGCGGATCCAGTACTGCTCGACCCAGACCTCGTAGCGGGACTCCAGCTCGCGCTTGGAGAGCACGTTGTAGTTGTCGAAGGCGGCGACGGTCCGGTCGCTCAGCACCTCCGGCAGCGCGTCGGGGGTCGTGCGCAGGTTCTTCAGCCCGCGCCGCTCCGCCTCCGCGTGCCACTCCTCGGAGTAGTTGTCGCCGTCGAAGATGATCTGCTTGTTGGCGCTGTAGGACTCCTTGACGATCTCGATCACCGCCTCGGCGGTGTCCATGCCGCCGCCCTTCTTCGCCTCCAGCTTGTCGGCCAGCTCGTCGATCGCCTCGGCGACGATCGTGTTCAGGACCGTGTTGGGGAAGGCCAGCGACATGCTCGACCCCAGCGCCCGGAACTCGAATTTGTTGCCGGTGAAGGCGAAGGGCGAGGTGCGGTTGCGGTCGCCGCCGTGCATCGGCAGCGCCGGCAGCACCGTCGCGCCCAGCTCCAGGAATGAGGCCGGCGTGTGCGGGTCCCCCTCGCCGGTGGCGATCGCCTCGAAGGCCTTCTCCAGCTCGGCGCCGAGGAAGATCGAGATGATCGCCGGCGGCGCCTCGTTGGCGCCGAGACGGTGGTCCTGGCCGATGTTGGCGACCGAGGCGCGCAGCAGGCCCTGGTGCTTGTTGACGGCCTGGATAACCGCCGCGCAGAAGAAGAGGAAGTGGACGTTGTCGGCCGGCGTGTCGCCCGGGTCGAGCAGGTTGGAGCCGGTGTCGGTCCCCATCGACCAGTTGTTGTGCTTGCCGGAGCCGTTGACACCGGCGAAGGGCTTCTCGTGCAGGAGGGCGACGAGGCCGTAGCGGCGGGCGACGCTTTCCAGCACCTGCATCATCAGCTGCTGGTGGTCGGAGCCGACGTTGGAGTTCTCGTAGACCGGCGCGATCTCGTACTGGTTCGGCGCCACCTCGTTGTGACGGGTCTTGACCGGGATGCCCAGCTTTCGCATCTCCAGCTCGGACTCCATCATGCAGGCCAGCACGCGCTCCGGGATCGAGCCGAAGTAGTGGTCGTCCAGCTCGTGGCCCTTCGGCGGCTTGGCGCCGAACAGGGTGCGGCCGGTGGAGATCAGGTCGGGGCGCTCGAAGAAGTACTGCTCGTCGATCAGGAAGTACTCCTGCTCTGGGCCGACCGTGGTGAAGACCCGCTTGGCCTCCTCGTCGTCGAGCAGCCGCAGCGCCTTGATCGCCGAGCGCGAGAGGGCGTCCATCGAGCGCAGCAGCGGGATCTTCGCGTCCAGCGCCTCGCCGGTCCAGGAGGCGAAGGCGGTCGGGATGCAGAGCAGCGCCCCGTTGGGGTTCTCGAGGATGAAGGCGGGGGAGGTCGGGTCCCAGGCGGTGTAGCCGCGCGCCTCGAAGGTGGCGCGGACGCCGCCGGTGGGGAAGGAGGAGGCGTCGGGCTCGCCCTGGATCAGCTCTTTACCGGAGAAGCCCGCCAGTGCGGTCCCCTCGCCAGCCGGCTCGAAGAAGGAGGCGTGCTTCTCGGCGGTGGAGCCGGTCAGCGGCTGGAACATGTGGGTGAAGTGGGTGGCGCCGTTCTCCAGCGCCCATTCCTTCATCGCCTCGGCGACGGCGTCGGCGAGCGAGAGGTCGAGCGCCTCGCCGTGCTCGAGCGTCGCCTGCAGCTTCTCGAAGACGTCCGCCGGCAGCCGGTCGCGCTGCTCGGCGACGGAGAAGACGTTGGCGCCGAAGGGGTTGTTCTCGGGCAGGGTGAGGTCGAGCGCGCCGAGGGCCTCCCCGTTGGAGCTCCACTGGGCGGCGGTCACGTTCTGCTGGCGGATACGAGTCATCGCTGGTTCCATCTCCCACTCTCTGCAGCGCCCTCAGTTGGGCGGGCGCGATCGGTTGCCGGTCAAGTCCCTAAGGACCAAAAAGCCTAATGGCAGAGCGCAGTCGATGACTTGTACCGCCGTACAAGGTTGCGCAGCCGAGGTTGTCCATCGCTCCGCCGGGGCCGTGGCCGTCGCCTTCTTCGCTCGTCGTGTCCCAGCGCAGGCCGGCGATGACTGCGAAGACGTGCTCGTGATTCGCGTAGATCCGCACCCAGCTGCCCGGCCCGCCGCCGCCCCTGCGCATGAAAGGCACCTATCGGCAACATCTCCGCCCGCCTTAGCCCTCCCCTCAGGGGACGTGCCTGAGTTTTTGCACCGCATAGGGTGCATAACCTCAGGCACGTCCGCAAGATGGCGGCCCCTATAGCCTTCCCCGGTCCCCGACCTGGAGGAATCGCAAGCCAATGTTCGTCTCGAAGGCCGCCGTCGTCGGCGGCGGCACCATGGGCGGTGAGATCGCGCAGGCGATCGCCGCAGCCGACATCCCCGTCGTCGTCAAGGACGTCGAGCAGAAGTTCGTCGACGCCGCGCTGGAGAAAGCCCGCGCCGTCACCGAGGGCCAGCTGGCCCGCCTGGTCAAGAAGGAGAAGTTGACCCAGGACCAGGCCGACGCCCGTCTGGCCGAGGTGATGGGTTCGATCGTCGGCACCACCACCTACGAGGAGTTCGGCGACGTCGACTTCGTGGTCGAGGCGGTGCCGGAGCGGATGGAGATCAAGCAGGCGGTCTTCCGCGAGCTCGACGCCGCCACGCCGGGGCACGCGATCCTCTCCTCCAACACCTCCTCGCTCTCGATAACCGAGATCGGCGAGGCGACGCTGCGCCCCGACAAGGTCGTCGGCTTCCACTTCTTCTACCCGGCCTCGGTGATGCCGCTGGTCGAGGTGATCGCCGGCGACGACACCTCCGGCGAGACCGCAACCGCCGCCTACAACTTCGCCCAGGCGATCCGCAAGCAGCCGATCGTCTGCGGCGAGGTGCCGGGCTTCGTCGTCAACCGGATCCTGATGGCGACGATCGGCGAGATCTGGCGCGCCCAGGAAGACCAGGGCCTCTCGTTGGCGGCGATCGACGAGGCGATCGCGGCCGCCAAGGTCGCGCCGATGGGTCCCTTCTTCCTCACCGACCTGCTCGGGCTCGACACCGTGCTGCACGTCGCCGAACACCTCGCCGACTCCTACGGCGAGGGCTTCTACGTCCACAAGGGGCTGCAGAAACTGGTCGGCGAAGGCAAGCTCGGCGCCAAGTCAGGCGGCGAGGGCTTCTTCAAGGACGGCGAGCAGACCATCCCCGGCGAGGCTGATCCCGACGCCGAGGAGCTGGTTGCGATGTTCACCGGCCGGGCCTTGATCGAGGCCTGCCTGCTGGTCGAGGAGGGCGTCTGCTCGGTCCGCGACATCGACCTGGGGATGATGGCCGGGGCCGGTCTCGATCCCCGCAAAGGCCTCTTCCCGCCCTTCTGGAAGGCCGACCTGGAGGGGCTCGGCGCCGTGCTGGAGCGGATCGAGCGGCTCGAGGAGAAGTACGGCAAGCGCTTCGCGCCGCCGGTGCTGCTGAAGCGTCTCGTCGCACAGGGTCGCCTCGGCCTCGCCTCGGACCAGGGCTTCTACCCCTACCCGCGGCCCGACGAGGGCGAGCAGCCCGAGACGGTGAAGCTGGAGACGCGCGGCGATGTCGCGATCGCCTGGCTCGCCAACGCGCCAATGAACGCGATCTCCCCCGACGTGATCCGCGACCTCGGCACGGTCTGGGAGAGGGTCAAGGCCGCCGACGGGGTGGGCGCGATGGTGATCGCCTCCTCGATCCCGGTCGTCTTCTCGGCCGGCGCCGACATCAAGGCCTTCACCCAGATGGACGAAGCCAGCGGCGAGGAGCTGATCCACACCGCGCACGCGCTGCTGCGCGAGCTCGGCAGCGAGGGCGTCGCCACGATCGCCGCCGTCAACTCGATCGCCTTCGGCGGCGGTTGCGAGCTGGCGATGGCCTGCGACGTGCGGATCGGCGCCGAGGCGGCGGTCCTCGGTCAGCCCGAGATCAAACTGGGGATCATCCCCGGCTTCGGCGGCACCCAGCGGCTGCCTCGCCTGGTTGGGCCCAACAAGGCGCTGGAGATGAACCTGGTCGGCGACGCGATCCTCGCCGACGAGGCGCTCGAGTTCGGGCTCGTCAACCGCATCGTTCCCGACCACGAGCTGTTCGAGACGGCGCTGGCCTGGGCGCGGAAGCTGGCCGGGCAGGCCCCCGTCGCCCGCGAGCAGATCAAGCGCGTCTCCCACAAGGGAGACCTCGATGAGGGCATCGAGGCCGAGAAGCAGGGCTTTGCCACGGCCTTCGCCAGCGAGGACGCCAAGGAGGGCATCTCCGCCTTCCTCGGCAAACGCACCCCGAAGTGGAGCGGCCGCTGAGCACGGCAACATCCCGCCGACGGGCCGCAAACGTCCATATGGCGGACGTTTCAGGCCCGTCGGCAGGGGCTCGGCGGCTGGCGGAGCTGATCCGCGAGTCGAGCTGCACGGTCGCGCTGACCGGGGCGGGGGTCTCGGTGCCGTCTGGGATCCCCGACTTCCGCACCCCGGAGACGGGGCTGTGGGAGAACGTCGACCCGATGGAAATCGCCCACATCGACGTCTTCGAACGCGACCCGGCCCGGTTCTGGTCCTACTACCGCCCCCGCTTCCAGTCGCTCGGCGACAAGCTGCCGAACCCGGCCCACGAGGCACTGGCCGAGCTGGAGCGGCGGGGACTGTTGGAGGGCGTGATCACCCAGAACATCGACCGCCTGCACCGGGCCGCCGGCTCGCGGAACGTGGTCGAGGTGCACGGCTCGATTGCGACCTCTTCCTGTCGCGGGTGCGCGGCGAGCTACGAGATCGAGCGGGTCGAGACGCTCTTCAACGAGGCTGGGATCGCGGAGTGCGCAGCCTGCGGCGGCGCCGTCAAGCCCGACGTCGTCCTCTTCGGAGAGCTGCTGCCGGAGGAGGCGATGCGGCGGGCGCAGGCGCTTGCCGCGCAGGCGGATCTGATGCTCTGCGTCGGCAGCTCGCTGGTCGTGCACCCGGTGGCGGGGCTACCGGGTGTGACGCTGGCGGCTGGCGGCCGGCTGGCGATCGTCACCAAGAGCGCCACGCCATACGACGACGAGGCCGAGCTGAAGCTCGACGGCGAGGTCGACGCGGAGCTGGCCGCCGTCCTGGCGGCGCTCTCCCGACGATGACCGAGCTGTCAGCGGAGATGCCGGTCGCGCCGGAGGCGGTGGTCTTCGACAACGACGGCCTACTGCTCGACACCGAGTCGGTCTGGACCAGGGCCGAGCACGATCTCTTCCAGCGCCGGGGGCAGGAGTTCACGCCCGCGGACAAGCTGGAGCTGGTCGGCACCTCGGCCGAGATCGCCGGCAACATCCTCGAGCGGCGCCTTGGCGAGCCCGGTCGGGCCGAGGCGCTGATCGAGGAGCTGAACGAGCTGGTCGTGGCCGAGCTCGAGCACGGGGTGGAGGCGATGGTCGGCGCCCGCGAGCTGCTGCGCAGCCTCAAAGATCGCGGCACGCCGATCGGGCTCGTCTCCAACTCTCCGCTGGCCTTCGTGCGCCGCTCGCTGGAGATCGTCGGCTTCGCCGACCGCTTCGACGTTGTCCTCAGCGCCCACGAGGTGGGGGCGCCGAAGCCGGCCCCCGATCCCT
>DASVWY010000328.1:0-3712 GCA_036392975.1 Solirubrobacterales bacterium
CCGCCAGGGGATCTTCCCCAGCGAGGCGATCACGAACGGCACGACGACGAAGACAACGGCGCCGATCGTCTGCAGGACGACGCTCGCGACCGTGCCCAGCTCCTCGTCCCCGACCGGATTCTCGATCGCCACCGCCACGCCCGCGAACACGGATTGGGCGCTGAGAGCTACGAAGAGACCGATGACGGCGGCGCCTGGTCCCCAGCTGGCAAAGGGGAAGGATGGGCGGGGCGGGGGGCTGGCCTCAGGCGTGCCTACAGGTAGGTTTGCCTCCATGCCGCCGGCAGTCTCACAGGTCTCGCGGTCCACCCGTACCCGGCTGCGCTTCCTGCGGCGCCTGATCGTCCTGATCGTCTTCGTCGTCCTCGCGGCGCTCGCCGTCGCCCAGTTCACCGAGCTGCATCGGCTCGCCACCGGCATCCTCGCCTCGACCGCGGTCCTGGCGGCGATCGTCGGCTTCGCGGCTCAGCACACGCTCGGCAACATGATCGCGGGGGTGCAGATCGCGATCTCGCAGCCGATCCGGATCGGCGACCGGATCTCCTTCGAGGAGATCGAGGGCCGCGTCATCGACATCTCCCTCGCCTACACCTACGTCGACCCCGGCGACGCCAGCATGTTCGTCATCCCCAACCAGCTGCTGGTGGACGGGATCGTGCACAACCTCTCCACCGGCGACACGCAGGGCTGACCGCCACAGCCGTCGAAGTACGCTTTCCGCATGACGCAGCGCAATCGACGCCGTCACCGGCGCCGCGGGGGTGCTCGCAGCAAGCTCGCCTTCGTGGCCGCCGGCGCTCTCGCCGCGGTCGCCGTCGGCGCCGTCGTCGCGGCCTCCTGGGTGATCGACGTCGTCGCCGAGGCGCCGCCGCTCTCGGACTGCAGGCCGATCGACAAGGGCGGCAACTCGATCCTGATCGCCGGCGACGGCGAACGCCTCGGCTACATCGCCTCCGAAGAGGCCCGCACGCCGGTCGCCATCGACCGCATCCCGACCGACCTCCAGTACGCCACGGTCGCGATCGAGGACGAGCGCTTCTTCGACCACAACGGGATCGACTACGAGGGCGGCCTGCGGGCGCTGATCGAGAACATCGAGGCGGGCGAGGTCGTGCAGGGCGGCTCGACGATCACGATGCAGCTGATGCGGAATCTCTGCATCACCGACCCCAAACGCAACCTCGAGCGCAAGATCCAGGAGGCGGAGCTGGCGCTGGAGTATGAGAAGAAATTCTCCAAGCCCGAAATCCTCGGCAAATACCTCAACGGCGCCTCTTACGGGACGGTCAACGGCACCACCGCGGTCGGCGTCCAGGCCGCCTCGCGGATCTACTTCTCCAAGCCGGTCTGGAAGCTGACCCTGGAGCAGTCGGCGCTGCTGGCCGGGCTGCCGCAGGCGCCCTCGGACTACAACCCGATCCTCAACCCCGAAGGCGCGCGCGCCCGCCGCAACGACGTCCTCGCCAGCATGGCCAAGCTCGGCTACATCTCGCCTCAGCGGGCGCTCGAAGGGCAGCAGCGCGGCCTCGGCATCGACCTCTCCGACACCTACTTCGTGCAGCGCCAGCCCTACTTCTTCGATTACGTCGAGGACAAGCTGATCGAGAAGTACGGAGTCAACACGGTACGCAAAGGCGGGCTTCGCGTCTACACCACGGTCGACCCGCGCCTGCAGACGATCGGCCTGGAAGCGATGCACTCCGCCCTCCCCTACTCCGAAGACCCGGCGGCGGCGCTGGTTGCGATCGACCCGCAGACCGGTCACATCGAGGCGATGGTCTCCAGCTCCAACTACGAGGACAGCCAGTTCAACCTCGCCGCCCAGGGGCACCGGCAGCCGGGATCGACCTTCAAGACCTTCGTCCTGACGACGGCGCTGAAGCAGGGAATCGACCCCTACTCGACCTACTACACCTCGAAACCGCTCAGCCTCGACCTGCCCGAATGGGGCCACTGGGAGGTCGCCACCGCCGACGAGGGCTACCAGGGAACGATCAACCTGCAGCAGGCGACGGTCGCCTCCGACAACACCGTCTTCGCCCAGCTCGACCTCGACGTCGGGCCGGAGAACGTCGCCGCGACGGCGAAGTCGATGGGGATAACGACCGAACTCGACGGCATCCCCGCCGAGGGGATCGGCGGCCTGCGGATCGGGGTCTCGCCGCTGGAGATGTCCTCCGCCTACGCGACGCTCGCCGCCGGCGGCATCCGCCGCAACCCGATCGCGATCCGCCGGGTCGAGTTCCCCAGCGGCCGGGTCGATCATCCGGAGGAGGCCGATCCGAAGCGAGTCGTGCCGGAAGGCGTCGCCTACGAGGTGACGCAGCTGCTGCGCGACAACATCACCGGTGGCACCGGCACCGCCGCCTACACGGGTTGCGGCGGCCAGGCCGGCAAGACGGGGACGACCGACAACTACACCGACGCCTGGTTCGCCGGCTACCAGCCGAACCTGGCGACGGTGGTCTGGGTCGGCTACCCGCAGTCGAACGAGATCGAAATGACCAGCGTCCACGGCACCACCGTCTTCGGCGGCACCTTCCCGGCCGAAATCTGGCACTCGCTCTACGCCAACGGCGAAATCCCCTGCGAGGAATTCGAAGAACCCGAGACGCCGGTCAGCTGGGCGCCGTACTACGGCAAGTACACGCAGGCCGGCGGCAGCAGCGACTACTCCTACTCCGAAGAGCCCGAAGAGGAACTGAGCGACGACGAGAAGCGCAAAGGCCAGGAAGCGACGGGCGGCTACGACCCTGACGCCTACGCGCCCGGCGCCGGGCAGGAACCGACGCCGGCCCCCGCTCCGGCTCCAAGCCCGCCGCCCTCGGGCGGCGGAGGCAGCGTCGGCGGCGGCGCCGCGACCGGCGGGGTCGGGGCTGGATAACCGCCCGCCGACGGGCCGAAAACCCACCTATCTCGTGGGAAACCGGCCCGTCGGTCGAGGGGGTCGGGCCTGGCTCGGCATCGCCGGGTTGGCGACGCTGGCGCTCACCTCGATCCCGCTTGCCGCGCCGGGGCCCGAGCTGGTGCCGGCCGCGCAGGGCGATGGCCCCGGCTGGCTGCTCGGCCCCTACGGCGAGGGGCTCGGAGTCGCGCCCGGGGCCTATTACGCCTGCCTCTGGCTCGCCTTCGCCGCTTACCTCTGTGTCCTTCTCGCCGCGCCCGCGCTCGACCGGCGCCTCCTCCGCGGCGCCTCAGCGGTGCTGATCGCCGCCTTCGCGCTCGCGCCGCCGCTGCTCTCCCAGGACGTCTTCAGCTACATCGACTACGCCCGGCTCGGCGTGCTCGGGGACCTCAACCCCTACGTCCACGACCCGACCGCATTCCCCGAGGACCCAGCTTTCCCCTTCGTCGGCTGGGCCGACTCGCCGAGCGCCTACGGGCCGCTCTTCACGCTCCTCACCTATCCGCTCGCCTCGCTGTCGGTGCCGGCGTCGTTATGGGCGCTGAAGGGGGTCGCGGCAGTCTCGGTGCTGGCCCTGGCCCTGCTCGTCGCCCGCGTCGCTCCCTCGCGCGGTGTCGATCCACGCCGCGGCTTCGCGTTGGTCGCCCTCAATCCGCTCGTCCTCGTCCACGTCGTCGGCGGCGCCCACAACGACGCGACGGCGACGCTGGTCGCCTTCGCCGGCTGCGCCGCCGTCCTCGCCACCCGCGAAACGAGCGCCGGCTTCGCCCTCGCCAGCGCCGCCGCACTGAAGGCCAGCGCCGCCAT
>DASVWY010000329.1:0-2032 GCA_036392975.1 Solirubrobacterales bacterium
ATCCGCGCCTCGCACACCGCCGAGATCGTCCTCGAGGACTGCCGCATCCCGGCCGAGAACCTGCTCGGCGGCGAGGAGAAGCTGGAGCGCAAGCTGCAGCGGGGCCGGGAAGGGAAGAAATCGCGCGGCGCCGACGCGCTCGCAACCTTCGAGATCACCCGCCCGCTGGTCGGCGCCTCCGCTCTCGGCATCGCCCAGGCCGCCTACGAGTGGACCCTCGAGTACCTCGACGGGCCGTCCGAGGGCGGCACGCCGCTGCTGCAGACGCAGCGAATCCAGCAGACCCTCGCCGACGTCGCGACCGAGATCGAAGCCGCCCGCCTGCTCGTTCAGCGCGCCGCCTGGATGGGCCGCAGCGGCATCCCAATGCGGGGCGGCCAGGGCTCGATGTCGAAGCTGAAGGCCGGTGACGTGACGATGTGGGCAACGACGACGCTGATGGACCTCGTCGGCCCTTACGCCTGGAGCACCGAGTGCCCGCTGGAGAAGTTCTTCCGCGACGCCAAGATCTACCAGCTGTTCGAGGGGACGGCCGAGATCCAGCGGATGGTCATCTCGCGGATGCAGGCGCGCGACTACGCCGAGCGTTTGGGCTATGCGGCTGAAATCGCGAACGAGGCGATGGAGAAGCCCGAGCCTGTAGCCGCTTAGGGAAGAAAGACGGGGCGTCCCCTCCCCGGACAAACGCCGGCCTAATATGGCCGGCGTTTTGAGTATCCGCCCGTTGAGGGGACGCCCCGTCTTTCCCCGCAAGCGGGGTTGCAGCTCACCTGCTACAGGACCTGGCCGGGTAGCCGGTCGGCTAGCCTCATTCGCCATGTTTGAGATTCGCCGGGCCCCGGCGGCTGTGGCTGCCGTCGTGGCGGCGTTGTTGATGCTGCTTTCCGCCAGCGTCGCCTCTGCCCAGGACATCTACGAGAAGAAGGAAGAGAAGGAAGCGAAGCTCTCGAAGGTGCGGGAGCGCAAGGGTGTCCTGACGACGACCATCTCGCGCTTCCGGACGCAGATCGAGCAGCTGACCAAGGAGGTCGCGATCCTGCGCGCCCGCGAGGAAGCGGTGCAGGTCCGGCTCGAAGCCAAACAGGCGGAGCTCGACCGGGCGGTTGCCGATCTCGAGGCTGCGAAGCGACGCCTGGCCGTGGTCAAAGCGCGGCTGAAACGGGCACTTGTGGCGCTGAGGGAGCGCCTTGTGGCGATCTACCAGACGGGTACTCCTGACGTGCTCAGTGTGATCGTCAGCGCCGAGGGGTTCGACGAGCTGGTCAACCGCAGCGAGTACCTGAGCAGGATCAACGGCCTCGACGAAGCGATCGTCGTCCGCGTGCGAGACCTGCGCGACGAAGTGAAGCGGATGGTCGCCAGGCTGCGCACGGCCAAGAACACGATCGAAGCCGCCCGCGACGCGATCGCCGCCGAAGAGCAGGCGCTGGAGAGCGCCCGCGCGGCGGTCCAGAGCCGTCAGTCGCAGCTGGTCGCGGCGCGGCGCCAGCGTGAGGCGGCGCTGAGCAGGATCAGCGCGCACGAGGACCACCTCGAGGCCGACATGGCCGAGATCTCGGCGGAAATCGCCGCCCAGCTGCAATCGACCTCCTCGGCGCCGCTGCCGGCGGGACCGATCCGCTACGGCTCCGGCCAGTTGATCTGGCCGGTCGATGGCCCCGTCGTCTCCGGTTTCGGCCCGCGTTGGGGCTCGATGCACGAGGGGATCGACATCGCCGTCCCGGCCGGGACCCCGATCCGGGCCGCCGACGCGGGCACGGTCGTGCTGGTGCAGTCGGAAGCGGAGAGCGGTGGCTACGGCAACTTCACCTGCCTCGAACACGGCGGGGGCCTGCAGACTTGCTACGCGCACCAGTCCGCGTTCGCCGCTGCCTCGGGGCAGAGCGTTTCCCAGGGCCAGGTGATCGGATACGTCGGCTGCACGGGGCACTGCTTCGGCGACCACCTGCACTTCGAGGTCCGCATCAGCGGCGTGTCCACGGACCCGCTGGGATATCTCTAGCACTCGCTACCGAGAACTGTTCGGAAATCC
>DASVWY010000330.1:0-2041 GCA_036392975.1 Solirubrobacterales bacterium
GCGCTCGGGCCGCCCGGAGCCGGAGGCGATCGCCAGGGCGATCGCCTCGGCTCATGCCGCGGGCGCCGAACTCGACTGGGAGGCCTTCTTCAAGGGCAGCGGCGCCCAGCGGGTGCCGCTGCCGACCTATCCCTTCCAGCGCGAGCGCTTCTGGATCGCCGGCACCATGGGCGCTTCCGATCCGACCTCGATCGGCCAGGCCTCCGCCGAGCACCCATTGCTCGGAGCCGCAGTGGAGATCGCCGGCGAGGAGGGAGGCAACCTGCTGCTGACCGGCCGCCTCTCGCTCGCCACCCACCCCTGGCTCGCCGACCACGCGGTGGGCGACACCGTCCTGCTGCCCGGCACCGCCTTCCTGGAGCTTGCACTGCACGCCGCCGAGCGCACCGGCGCCGAGCGGGTCGCGGAGCTGACCCTGCAGGCGCCGCTGGTCCTGCCCGAGAGCGGCGCTGTGCAGATCCAAGTCTCAGTCGAGGCCGAAGACGAGCAGGGCCAGCGCCGTATCGCGATCCACTCGCGGCCCGAGGACTCAGAGGAAGAGGCGCCGGAGTGGACCCGCCACGCCAGCGGCCTGCTCTCCTCGCAGCCGACCGTCCCGCCCGAGCCCCTCGCCGAGTGGCCGCCGCCCGGCGCCGAGCCGATCGACCTCGACTCCCTCTACGAACAACTGGCCGACGCGGGCTTGAACTACGGCCCCGCCTTCCAGGGCCTGAGCGCCGCCTGGCGCCAGGGCGAGGAGATCCTCGCCGAGGTCTCGCTCGCCGACGGCCAACGCGAGGAAGCCCAGCGCTTCGCGATTCACCCCGCTCTGCTCGACTCCGCCCTGCACGCCGCTGCACTGACGACCGAGCAAGAAGGCATCAGCCTTCCCTTCTCCTGGAGCGGGGTGGGCATTGAGGCCGCCGGCCCGAGCGAGCTGCGAGTGGTCCTGCGCCGCGAGGGCGAGGCGATCGGCCTCGATCTCTCGGACCTAACCGGCGCCCCGATCGCCAGCGTCGGCGCCCTGCACACCCGGGCGATCTCCCCCGAGCAGCTGAGCGCAAGGCCGCGCCAGGATGGCCTGCTCGGGATCGAGTGGAGCCAGGTCGAGTTGCCCAGCTTCGATCCCGCCGCCACCGCCACGGTCGGCGAGCCAGAGCTCGAAGGCGCTCGCTCCTTCGAGTCGATCGCCGCCCTCGCGCAGGCGATCGAGGCGGGGGAGCCGGCGCCGCAGGCGGTCCTCTTCCAGGCCAAGGCAAAGGCCTCAAAGCAGCAGGCCAAAGCCGCCCGCGCCCTGACCGAGAGCGCTCTGGATGCAGCCCAGCAGTGGCTCTCCCACGAGAGCCTCGCCGGCTCGCGCCTTGCCTTCCTCACCGGCTCCGCCGTCGCAACAAGCGAGGAGGAGTCACCCGACCTGGCCGCAGCATCGCTCTGGGGCCTTCTGCGCTCCGCCCAATCCGAGCACCCCGGCCGCTTTGCCCTGATCGACACAGACGGCGCCGAGGACTCGAGCGAGGCCCTCGGCTCTGCCCTGGCCCAGACCTCTGAGCCCCAGCTCGCCCTGCGCGAGGGCAGGGCGCTGGCGCCGAGGCTCGCGACGCCGAGCCAAAGCCTCATCCCACCGCCCGGCCCCTGGCGCCTGGACGCCCACAAGCGCGGCAGCCTGGAGGCCCTTGAGCTGATCGCCAACCCCGCCGCTAAGGAGCCACTGGCCCCCAACGAGGTACGGGTCGAGATCAAGGCCGCCGGCCTCAACTTCAGAGACGTCCTCATCGCCCTCGGCCTCTATCCCGGCGAGGCGCCGATCGGCAGCGAGGCGGCGGGAGTCGTGGTCGAGGTCGGCGAGGAGGTATCTGACCTAAAGGCGGGCGAGCGGGTGATGGGGATGATCAGCGACTCCTTCGCGCCGCTGGCAAAGGCGCCGCGAGAGTTCTTGGCCCCGATCCCGCAGGAGTGGTCCTTCACCGAGGCAGCGGCGATCCCGATCGCCTTCCTCACCGCCCGCTACGGACTCGGCGACCTGGCGAAGGTGAAAGCGGGCGAGAGGGTCCTCGTCCACGCC
>DASVWY010000331.1:0-2718 GCA_036392975.1 Solirubrobacterales bacterium
ATAGCAGCGGCAGCAGCTGCAACATGGGCATCATCAGATCGCCGGGGAAGAATCCAAGGTCTGTTACCGCGCGGAGACGCCACTTTTGCTACCTCCGCAATGCGGCCATTCGCAGAGGCAATTGCCGTCCGGCGAGATCGACAGCGGGCGAACACGGCGAGGCAAGTCTCCTGGAGCACCCCGGCAAACACTCCATCGCGCTCCTCGACAAAGGTAACCTCGCGTAGAGGTGCTTGTCGGGCCAGCTCGGCGCGCAGCGACGCGAAATACCGCCCGGCTAAGAAGGAAGTTGGGACAAGGGCCGCCAACACCCCGTCGTCGTCGAGACTCTCCAGGCCGGCTGCCAAAAACAGTGAATACAGATTGGCGTGGCCGTACAAGTAGCGGTTCCAACGAGAACGCTCTGTCTCATCAAGACGCACCCGGCCATAGGGCGGGTTCATGACCACGGCCCGCGCGTGCTCGGGAGCTTCCGTTAGGCCATCGCCGACCCGGGCGAAAAGCGGAAGAGGACGACGACGTGCCTCAGGAATTCGAGCAAGAAGCGGCAGCAACTCTGCCGCCAGCACGACCGTTCGCGATCCATACGGCCGAGGGGTCTGCATCCACGCCTTGAATGAGCCTTGGCAGACCAGCGAGCGTGATCCTCGGATCAGCGTTGGCCTGAGCACACAAGTGCTGACGAAGCGGGGGAAGTAGCAGCGCCCCTCCACCGCAGGCTGGATCGCTAATGAGGCCCGGGAGAGGGAGGTCGGGTCGTCTCTGCCCGAGCGAGAGGCGTGCCATCGTCCAGAGCTCTTGGGCGAGAGCCGTCGGCGTGTAGTGACGGCCGTGACGAGAGCGGGTTTCAGCAGATAGAGCGGCAGCGTATTTGGCGCCGATCTCCGAGCCCGGCACCCCCACTAGGTCTGCAGAAACGGTGGTCTCGGGAGCTGGCGCAAGTCCGTCGATCGATTCGTCGAGTGAAAGCCATCGACCGGACAGACCAGAGACCTCTGCGGCATGCGCCCACCACTCGGACAAGCCAGCCAGAACCGCTTGCGCAGCGGCGCCCGGATCTCCAGCTGGGTCATCGTGCGCAATCGGTGCCCTCGATCCGCGGGCGCCGAGACTGCGAGCCAGAGGCGCACCTGCGATATCGGTGACGACACCCGGCATGTCTATTCGTGGCTTGGCGTGTCCGACGACATCCGCGCCATCCTGCCAAAGGAGTCCGACGATCCAGGAATATCGGACCCCGAGCCGTGCCTCGATGGTTAAAAAGGGCACCGCGCGTTGGTTCGAGCCCGGCCGCGTCCATTCACCCCGCAAGCTCGGGCAGGTGTCGATCGATGTGGTGGGCGATCGTTTCCCGTACCCACTGCTGGGTCGCGGGGTCGGCCATCCGGTAGCGGCCGAGCAGCATCTTCTGGTCGGTCAACGGGAGGCCGGCGATCTCCCAGCTGACGGCGAGGCGCTCGAAGAGCAGCTCGGAGCGGCGGCGCCAGGCGTCGTCCTGCGAGGCGGCCGCCGTCGCCGGACCTTCGCCGAGCTTGGCGATCGTGCCAGGGCTGAGCGACTGCCTGAGGACGAGGACGTTGCCCTGCTCGTCGACGTACTCGACCGTCGGCGCCTTCTGTCGCGGCCGCCGTTGCCTTTGCTTTCGCTTAGCCACACTCGTGAGTCTGCCACGAGCCTGGGGGGCCTCAGTCCTCCGCGGCGGGGCGGCGACGGGCGCGCTTGCGCTCGCCGGTGCGGCGCTTCCGATCCAAACGTCGCTGGCGGGAGGCGCGGGTCGGCCTGGTCGGGCGGCGACGGCGCGGCCTCCTCAACCCGGCGGCGATCTTGGCGGCGAGGCGCTGCAGGGCGAGCTCCCGGTTGCGCGTCTGGCTGCGGGCCTCCTGGGCGACGGCGGTGACGACCCGTCCCGCGCGCTCGATCAACAAGCCCCGTTGGACGTCGTCGAGGGTCGCTGAGGCCTCCACGTCGAAAACGGCTTCGATCCGCGAGGCGGTCACGTTGGCGTGCTGGCCGCCGGGGCCGGAGGAGCGGCTCGCCCGCAGCTCGATCTCCGCGAGCGGGATCGAGAGCCGGTCGTCGATTCTCAGCGCTTCGGCCACGCGCTCACGTTAGCCGCGCGGCGATCAGGCGAGGGCGTCGATCTTCGTCGCCAGCTCGAAGTCGGCGGCGGTGACGCCGCCCTCGGAATGGGTGGCGATCGTCACCGTGACCTTGTCCCAGGAGATCTCGAGGTCGGGGTGATGGTTCATCGCCTCGGCCGGCTCGACCAGCGTCTTGACAAAGTTGACCGATCCGACGAAATCGCCTCGCTCGAAGGTCTTGGCGATAGCGTTGCCCGCCCGCTCCCAGCCAGGGTGCTCGCTCAGCCTCGCCTCGATCTCGGAATCGCTCAGGAGACCCATAGCGGGACTATGCTTACACGATGCCCGCCACGACGCAAATGAGCGACTCGCTTCCGACCCTTTGGCAGATCGACGTCTCGCATTACAGCGAGAAGGTCCGCTGGGCGCTCGCCTGGAAGGGGGTCGAGCACCGGCGCCGCTCGCCGATCCCCGGCGCCCACATGGCGGTCGCCCTGTGGCTGACCCGGGGCGGCCAGGTGACCCTCCCCGTCCTCAGCATCGACGGCGAGCGGATCGGCGACTCGACCGCGATCATCGCCGCACTCGAGCGGCGCTTCCCGGAACCGCCTCTTTACCCCGCCGACCCCGAGCAGCG
>DASVWY010000332.1:0-5739 GCA_036392975.1 Solirubrobacterales bacterium
TATTCGGCCGTCAGCGCCAGGCTGTTGACAGCTTTGCTGGATTCGGCGTCGAACTGGACGGCTTTGCAGGTGATCGTCGAAGCGCCGAACTTGAGTTCGAGCGTGTCTGCTGGGTCCTGCTCGCCGGAGATCGTGGCGGGATATTTTTCGGCCTCGAAGCGGGGGCTGCGCCGACTTGCCGTGGTGAAGGTACGGTCCGCGCCGTAGACGGTGCCGAGCGAATTGGTGGCGACGATCCTGTAGTGGTAGGTCTTCTGGGCTTTGAGGCCGGTGAGCGGCTCGTCAACCGCGACGGCTTTCGTCCCCGAGCCCACGCCCTCCCCCGATCCCGGTGCTTTGCTGCCGTAGGCGGTCGTGGTGCCGTATTCGAACTGAAAGGTGGTGGGAAGATCGCCGGGGTCGACGCTGCCGTGCAGGGTGGCGCCGTTCCACTGGACGGGGCCAATCCCTTCGGTGACGCCGGCAGCTGCTTTCCCGCCGATGACGAAGGCTTTTTCGTCGCCGACGTCGAGCAGCGGCTCTTTCACGCCATCGGGTGACGTATCCGTCCATTCGAAATTGCCCTCTTCCTCGAGCGTTTTCTCGATCGCTTCCACGTCCGCTTTCGTTTCCGGATCGTCATGGGCAGCTAGGAGCGCCGCCGCCCCGGCGACATGGGGAGAGGCCATCGACGTGCCGGATTTGAGGTCGTATTTGCCACCCGGGATGGTCGAGTTGATGCAGACGCCGGGCGCCGCCAGGTCGATCACCGAACCGTAGTTGCTGAAGCTCGCCTTGCGATCGTCGAGACCGTAACCGAAGCAGGTCGCTGAGCTTTTCCCACCCGGTTTGCCGTCGTAATCGGCGATGGCGGAGACGGTGATCAGATCTGGATAGACGCCAGGGAGGTATTTGACTTTTTCGTTCTCGTTGCCGGCAGCGGCGACGTGCACGACGCCCGCTTTGAGCGAATTTCCCATTGCTTTGCTGAATACGACGCTCGATTCGATGAGGTAGCGCAGGCTCGCGTTCGCCACCTCTATTTTGTCGGCGCGCGCGGTAACCCAATCGATCCCGGCGATGTACTCGGAGAGAACGCCGTTGCCGTTGTTGTCGACCACCTTGACGCTCCAGAGGCGGGCGCCGGGCGCCACGCCAACCACGCCGGAGCCGTTGTCGATCGCCCCGATCGTGCCGGCCACGTGGGTGCCGTGCCCGTGCCCGTCACTGCCGCTTTCGCTCACGCAGGGCGGGCCATTGGAGCAGTCGGCGCGAGCGAAGACGTTGAGATCGGGGTGGCTTTTGTCTATGCCGGTGTCGAAGACCGCCACGTCGACGTTGGCCCGCTGCTCGTCTTCTTCGTCGATCAGCAGCCTGTCGTTTGCCGTCGCGAAAGCGCGTTCGACGCCGGTGGGGACGGTCTGCGCGGCGATGCCGCCAGCCGCGTCCGGTTCGATGTAGGCGACCTGGGGGTCTTCTTCGATTTCTTCGACCCCCTCTTCGGTCAAGAACGCCGAATAGCCTTTCAGCGCGTGCTCGTAGACGAAACCGACGGTCGCTTCGACCGCGCTGGTCTGTTCTTCGGCGACCTGGCCGGGGTCTTCGACGTCGTCCTGAAGGACGACGATGTAGCCCTGGCTTCCTTCGGCGCCGACCGGCGCGGAGGCAACCCCGGCAAGCAGTGCGATCGAGATGACGATCAGTGAGAGCAGGCGAACGGAAATGCGCATTCGCTATCCCTTCCCGCCGCGCCGAGCCGCGGTGACCGAGACGATGCGGCTCTCGACGCCCGAACCCTCGGCTTTCAGTCGGATCGCTCGGCGCCGCGGCCGCACGACCAGCTTCTCCCCCAGACCCGACAACCGCAGCCTGAGAAGGCGGCGTTTACCTGCGGCGAGGTGGAATCGGCCACGGGCGACAACCACTGCCCCCGCCGGAGCCTTCAGCCTGACGCGGCCTTTGCATGCCGTCCCAGGAGCGCCGGCACAGAAGCCTCGGATGACCAGGCGCCCCCGGCGCACGAAGGCCCTTTTTCCAAGCTTCAGCGCTGCGGGACCCGAGGGAACGCCGGCTTCATCGGGTGGAGGTGGCGGGGACCACGAGTCGAACGCTTTCGCCCCCCAGCTCGACTGGATCCTGGTCTCCACGTCCGCGCAGAAGTAGGTGCCGTCGAAGCTGGTCCAGACGACGGTCGGACGGCCACGCGAGTCGACGGCGACCGCCGGGCTGGTCGACTGCTCGCCCAGGCGCGAGAGCGAGTAAACCGGCCCGGGAAGCCCGTGCGCGCCGATGACAGCCGCTTGGATGACGTCGCTCTCGGGCTCGAAGCTCGCGCCTTCGATGCATTCTCCCGGACTGGGAAAGATCGAACCGGCAACCGGATGAGCCCAAACCACCACCGACATGCCTCCCGACGCGGTCGCCAGCTGCGGTTGCCCGGCCACCCGGTCCGGATCGGAGAGCACGTGAACCGGCCCCGGCAAGCCGTCGGCGCCGAGCCGCACGGCGCTGACGCGATGGGCGAAGTCCTCCCAGGCGACCGTGACCCGATCGTGACCGTCGATCGCGACGATGGGTTCGAGCGTTTCCTGACTGTCCGGCGAGAGCGTGCGAATCGACCCGGGCGCCCCGTCCGCGCCGAGCCGCACAGCCTGGACGTCATAGATCCCCGAGCCGCGCCACCAGGCGACCGTCGCCCGGCCCTGTGAGTCGACCGCGACCCGGGGAGCGCCCGCTTCGTCTCCGGAGAGGGTCTGAACCGGTCCCGCGGCGCCATTCGCATCGAGCCGGACCGACTGGACCCCGAAATCCGAGTCCCAGACGACCGTGGCTCGGCCTTCGCGATCGATCGCCAGGTCGCGCATCGAGGAGTCGACACCCGGTTCGGAGAGCGTCTGCTCCGGGTCGCTGGTCCCGCTTGGATGAACGCGAACCGATAGGACTCGGTTGATCGGTTCCGAGGCCGTCCAGCCCACGGTGACGATGCCTTTCGAGTCGACGGCAAGCCGATGGTCAAAGGCATCCTCGCCGGGTTTCGAGAGCGTCTGCGCGGGACCGAGCGGGAGACCGTCGGCCCCCAGCTGAAGTGCCTGCAAGAAGAGGCTCGTGCCGTCGAAGTCCTGCCAGACGACCGTAACCCGATCCTGGGAATCGATCGCCAAGCGGGGGCACGGGCACCACTCCGGATTGATGACATTCGGTGCGCTCCAGAGCGTTTGCACCGGACCGGTGGGAACGCCGGAGACCAGGCGAACGGCCTGGATCAGGATCAGATCGGCGTCGGCGCTCGTCGCCACCCAGACCACGGTGGCCCGATCCTGCGAGTCGACGACGACATGGGGAAAGAACGCCCTCATGTCGTTGAGCGTCCGCGGGGGCGTGAAGTCGAATGCCGCCTCCGACCTGCCCGGCTGGATCGCAGTGGCAACGGCGCCCAGCGCAAGAAGACCGAGAAGCCATTGTGCGCGCGCCCGCGCGGACCATTCCCCTGCCTTCGACCCCTTCACGATCCTCCCTTGGTCTCAGCCTGCCGGCCAGTTTGAGGTACTTATTGGGTACTTATTTAGTATAGAAGAGAGCCTGATTAATCAATGTTAGCCTTGCAATAAGCCGCAAGGCCGATCGGCGCAGGGAGAAGCTCCGGGACGCTGGGATCCGCGTGAGATGTTTTGTCTGCGCTGCCGTTAATATATACCGAACGAGCTGGAGCGTGCAGAACATCCCCGATCGCCTCGACTAAGGCCGACCAAAGTCATGCATGAGGGATTGGGGCGGTCTGTCAGTTGCCGGCTTCGGCGGCGGTGGTCGTCGTCAGGCTGGCGGCCGTGCCGCCGGCGAGAACGCGACGGACGAGGCCCGGCGCGAGGATGCGGAGGATCGCCGCCAGCGCGTAAGGACGTGGCACGTAGCGCTCGGCCTTGCCGCGCAGCCCGGCGTCGACGATCGCCTCGGCCACCTTCTCCGGCTTGGAGACGATCCAACGAGTCAGGGCCCGCTGCCGCAACTCGGTCGCCGGGAAGCCCTCGGTGACGACAAAACCCGGCAGGACCATGCCCACGTGGACGCCGTGCGGGCTCTCCTCCGCGTAGAGCGAGTCGTTCCAGCCGATCAACGCGAACTTGCTGGCCGAGTAGGCGCCGGTCCGTGCCCGCGAGACCCGGCCCGCGGTGCTCGCCACGTTGACGATCGCGCTCGGCGCCGCGGCGCGCAGGAGCGGCAGCAGCTCCTCGGTCAGTCGCAGGACCGCGTCGAAGTTCAGCTCCATGTGGCGGCGGGCGTTCGCGTAGCCGCTCTCGGCGAACGTCCCCCGCCAGGCCGCGCCGGCGTTGTTGACGAGCAGCGTCAGGCGACCGCCGTGGTCGCGCTCGAGGTGGGCGCGGATGCGGGCCGGGGCGTCCGCCTCGGTCAGATCGGCGGCGACGCAGGTCGCCCGGCAGGACAGCGACTCGGCCAGGGCGCTCAGGCGCCCCTCGCGCCGCGCAACGAGGACCAGCTCGGCGCCGGGCTCGCGCGCCAGCCGTCGTGCCGTCGCCTCGCCGATGCCGCTGGAGGCCCCGGTGACGACCATGGTCCTCGGCTTCTCACCCATCGGCGGCAGGCTACGCGAAAACTTAAAGCGGCTCGTCTAATCGAGTCGGCATACTGCTGCCTCCGCCGATGGCCGAGATCCCCGAACTACTCGACAAGCTCCTGCGAGTCGCCGCCCCCTCCGGCCACGAGGAGCCCGCCGCGGGCGTCTGGCGCGAGGAGGCCTCCTTCGCCACCCTCAGCGCCGACGGCCTCGGTTCCTCGATTGCCAGAATCGGTGATGCCGAGCCGTTGCTGGCCGTGGTAGGGCACATCGACGAGATCGGCCTCGCGGTCACTCACATCGACGAAAAGGGCTTCCTCTACTTCTCCCCGATCGGTGGCTGGGACCCACAGATCCTGGTCGGTCAGCGCGTTGCCGTACGTACCCGCGTGGGCATCGTTCCGGGCGTGGTCGGTCGCAAGCCGATCCACCTGCTCGAGTCCGAGCAGCGCAAGAAGGTGGTCGAGCTGAAAGGCCTCCACATCGACATCGGCGCCGCCGATCGCGACCAGGCCGCCGGCCTGGTCCGGATCGGCGATCCGGTGACGATCGCCGCCGACCCCGTGCGCCTCGCCGGCGACCGGCTGATCTCCCGCGCGATGGACAACCGGCTCGGCGCCTACGTCGCGTTGGAGGCACTGCGGCGCTGTCACGAGCGCGGCTCCCTGAGCGGCAGCTTCGCCGCGATCGCCGCGGTCCAGGAGGAGATCGGCCTGTTCGGTGCTCGCACCTCCGCCTTCGAGGTGCGTCCCGACCTGGCGCTGGCGGTCGACGTCACCCACGCCACTGACGCGCCGGGGGTCGAGGCGAAGCAGATCGGCGAGCACCCGCTCGGCTCGGGGCCGGCGATCGGGCGCGGGTCGACCCTCTCGCCGAAGGTCTTCGAGCTGCTGGTCGAGACGGCCGAGGAGGCCGGGATCGAGCACACGATCGCCGCCAGCGGCCGCAGCACCAGCACCGACGCCGACGCGATCCAGATCTCGCGCTCCGGCATCCCCACGGGCCTGGTCTCGATCCCGCTGCGCTACATGCACTCGCCGGTGGAGATGGTCGACCTCGGCGACGTCGAGGCGACCGTGGAGCTGATCGCCGCCTTCGCGGCGCGGCTGCGGCCCGGGCTCGACCTCAGCCGCTGAGACCGCTCAGACCGCGACCGCGGCGACCGCGGCGGTATCGCCGACGACCACCCT
>DASVWY010000333.1:0-6300 GCA_036392975.1 Solirubrobacterales bacterium
CCCGCCACGTCTCATGGGCGGGTACAGTTTGGCTGACCAGCCAAAGGGACGAAGGGAGCGCAGATGGAGAGCGGCACGGTCGAGAGCAGCGAGGTGACCGGCGCGTCCGAGGACGCAAACGGAGCCAATCCCGACAGCCTCGAGGTCTTCAACCCGGCGACCGGCGCCCTGCTGGAGACGGTTCCTATCGACTCGCCCACGAGCGTCGCCGAGAAGGTTGCTCGGGTGCGGGCCAACCAGCCCGAGTGGGAGGCGCTGGGGATCGACGGGCGCTACCACTGGCTCGGCAAGCTGCGCGACTGGCTCCTCGACAACCAGGAGCGGGTGCTGGACACGATGCAGGCCGAGACCGGGAAGGTCCGCGCCGACGCCTCCAACGAGCCCACCTACCTGGCCGACCTGATCAACTTCTATGGCACCAAGGCGTCGAGGTTCATCGGCGAGGAGGCGGTCCGCCCTCACAGCCCGCTGCTCGCCGCCAAGAAGTTGCGCATCCAGTACCGGCCATATCCGGTGGTCGGCATCATCAGCCCCTGGAACTTCCCCCTGGTGCTGGCGCTCGGCGATGCGCTGCCCGCGCTGCAGGCCGGCGCCGCGGTCGTGATCAAGCCCTCGGAGTTCACCCCACTCGGCCTGGCTGAGGTGGTCGAGGCATGGAAGCGGGAGATCGGCGGCCCCGACGTGTTCGATTGCGTGCAAGGAGTCGGCGAGACCGGCGGCGCCCTGGTCGACGCGGTCGACTTCGTCCAGTTCACCGGCTCCGATCGCACCGGCCGCAAGGTGATGGCGCGGGCGGCCGAGACGCTGACCCCGGTCAGCCTCGAGCTGGGAGGGAAGGACCCGATGATCGTCCTCGCCGACGCCGACCTCGATCGCGCCGCCAACGCCGCGGCTTGGGGCGGGATGATGAACTCCGGTCAGATCTGCATGTCGGTGGAGCGGATCTACGTCGAGGAGCCGGCCTACGACGACTTCGTCGCCAAGCTCACGGCCGAGGTCGGGAAGCTGCGCCAGGGCGCCGACGACGGCCGCAACCCCAAGGACGTCGGCGCGATGACCTCGCCAAACCAGACGGCGATCGTCGCCGACCACGTCGGCGACGCCTTGGCCTCCGGCGCCCGCGCTCTCACCGGCGGCAAGCGGGTCGAGGGGCCGGGCGACTACTTCGAGCCGACGGTGCTGGTCGACGTCGACCACTCGATGAAGGTGATGCGCGACGAGACCTTCGGTCCCGTGGTCGGGGTGATGAAGGTGCGCGACGCCGAGGAGGCGCTGCGACTCGCCAACGACAGCCGCTACGGGCTCTCGGGCTCGGTCTTCGGCGAGAAGGAGCGCGCCGAGGCGGTCGCGCGGCGGGTCGAGTGCGGCGCGATCAACGTCAACGACGTGCTCGTCAACTACTTCGCGATGGACGTGCCGATGGGTGGCTGGAAGCAGTCCGGGATCGGCTACCGCCACGGGGAACCGGGGATCAAGAAGTACTGCCGGACGGAGTCGGTGGTCATCACCCGCTATGGGGGCAAGCGCGAAGCGACCTGGTACCCGTACACGAGGTCGCGCCGCGGCCTGATCGCTCGCATCTCGCGCGCCTTCAACGCGCGCGACTGGCGTCGCCGCCTCGGCAGGAGGCCACGGAAGCGCGCCTGACGGCGTCCTCAGTCGTTCGGTTCGGGTCACGCACGATAGTGCGCTCCCCTCACCTCACTCCCTGCGTCCTGGTCAACCACACTCCCGTGGCCTCCTGTTGGTGAATAGCCTTCACGGGCGATGGCCGACTTCGCCGACTACTACCGGGAGATTTACGCCTACGGCCTCTCGGGCCAGGCGCCCACGGTGCCGGTCGCGGTGGCCGAGCTGGAGGCGCGCGCGCACGAGGCGATGGACGAGCGGGCGGCCAACTACGTCTTCGCCGGGGCGGGGAGCGAGGAGACGATGCGCGCCAACCGCGAGGCGTTCGATCGCCGTCGCATCGTGCCGCGGATGCTGCGCGACGTCGCCGAGCGCGACCTCTCGACGACCGTGCTCGGGACGACGCTGCCGGCGCCGCTGATGCTGGCCCCGATCGGGGTGCAGGCGATCGTCCACGAGGAGGGCGAGCTGGCGACGGCGCGAGCGGCGGCGGCGCTCGGCCTGCCGATGATCGCCAGCACCGCCGCGCACTTCACCCTGGAGGAGATCGCCGAGGCCGGCGGCGAGGCGCCGCGCTGGTTCCAGCTCTACTGGCCCAACGACCGGGCCCTCGCGGAGAGCCTCGTGAAGCGGGCCGAGAGGGCCGGCTACGAAGCGATCGTGCTGACGGTGGACACCTTCGTCCCCGGCTGGAAGTCGCGCGATCTGCAACAGGCCTGGCTGCCCTTCCTGAACGGACTGGGCGTCGCAAACTACTTCCACGATCCCGTCTTCCGGGCCGCGCTGGAGAAGCCGCCGGAGGAGGACCAGGGCGCGGCGACGGGCCACTTCCTCAGCGTGCAGGCCAATCCCTCGCTGACCTGGGACGACCTCGATTGGCTGCGCGACCTGACCTCGCTGCCGATCGTCGTCAAGGGCATCCAGCACGTGGACGACGCACGCGAGGCGGCGCGGCGCGGCCTCGACGGCATCGTCGTCTCCAACCACGGCGGGCGCCAGGTCGACGGCGCGATCGCCTCGCTCGACGCCCTGGCCCCGATCGCCGAAGCGGTGGGCGACGACCTCGCGGTCCTGTTCGACAGCGGCGTCCGCGGCGGCGCCGACGCGATCAAGGCGCTCGCCCTCGGCGCCGACGCCGTCCTCCTCGGCCGTCCTTACCTCTGGGGTCTCGCTCTCGAGGGCCAGCAGGGCGTCGAAACGGTCCTCAAGATGGTCCTCGCCGAGCTCGATTTGACGATGGCGCTCTGCGGCTACACCAGCCCCGACCAGCTCGGCCCGGACGCGCTCGCGGCGGCGGCATGAAAGCGGCCGCCATCTTGGCGGCCCTCGCGAGCCTCCTGGCGGGCCCGCCGGTCAACGGCGGAACGCCGCCGCGCCCCGTCGCGGGGGAGGTCTGGGAACCGAACCTTGCCGCGGCGAGGCGCTACGCGAAGCGCCGGCCCGGCGACGTCAGCTTCGCGATCGTCGACGTGCGCTCGCACCTGCGCGGCTTTCGCAAAGCGCGTACGGCGCCCGCCGCCAGCACGATCAAGACGATGCTCCTCGCCGCCTTCCTGAGGCAGCCCTCAGTCCGCGACAGGGCGCTTCGTCCCGGCGAGAGGGAGCTGCTGGAGCCGATGATCCGCTCCTCCGACAACGCCGCCGGGATCCAGCTCGCGGCGATCGTCGGCGGGAGGGTGAAACGCCTTGCCCGGGCGGCCCGGATGCGCGACTTCCGCTGGGGATGGGAACCGGGCTGGCTCGGGGGCCTTTCGCAAATCAGCGCCCGCGACCAAGCCGCTGCCGGATCTCCCTCGCGATCCTGACCGAGCACAATCCCTCCCCCGCGGACGGGGTCGAGACCCTGCGCGGCGTCGCGAAGCGCCTCCTGCGCGGCATCGAGGGCGCTCCCTGCGGCCGCCGAAACCGGAGGCAGCGGGCGAGTGCCCGCGCCGGGTCAGGCCGAGATCTCGATCTTCGGGAAGAGCTGTGGGACCCGCTCGATTTTCTTCCCTCCGGAGCCGGCCCCCAGCTCGGAAAGCTCGCGCGAATCCTCCCCCAGGGCATCGAGCAACCGCTCACCCGTCCGCGGTAGGTAGGGGACCAGCAACAGGGTCGTCACCCGCAGCCCCTCGGCGAGGTTGTAGAGGACCTCGTCGAGGCGCTCGGGGTCGGCCTCGTCCCTGGCCAGCTCCCAGGGCCTGGTCTCCTCGACGTAGCGGTTGAGGCGACGGACCAGCTTCCACGCTTCCTCCAGGGCCCCGCTCAGCTCGGCGCGGTCGAGCAGGTCGCTGAAGCGCTCCACGACGCCTTCGAAGTCCTCCTCCAGCACCGCGTCGACCTGGGCGGCGGGCACGACGCCGTCGCGATAGCGCTCGATCATCGCCAGCACCCGGCTCGCCAGGTTGCCGAAGTCGTTCGCCAGCTCGGTCTCGTAGCGGGCCTCGAAGCCGGCGGTGGAGATCGAGCCGTCCTGGCCGAAGCTGACCTCGCGGAAGCAGTAGAAGCGCAGCGCGTCGGCGCCGAAGCGGTCGATCACCGCGAACGGGTCGAGGACGTTGCCGAGCGACTTCGACATCTTCTTCTCGCCCATCAGCAGGTAGCCGTGGATCGCCATCCGCCGCGGCGGCTCCAGGCCCGCCGCCCACAGCAGCGCCGGCCAGATCACAGCGTGGAACTTGAGGATGTCCTTCGCCATCACGTGCAGGCTTGCCGGCCAGAAGCGGTCGCTGAGGTCCTCCCCCTCGCGGGCAAAGGTGAGCGCGGTGACGTAGTTGAGCAGGGCGTCGAACCAGACGTACATCCGCTGCTCGGGGTCCCAGGGCAGCCGCATCCCCCACTTCAGCTTCGGCCGCGAGAGCGAAACGTCCTCCAGCCCCCCCTTGATGAAGGAGACGGCCTCGTTGCGGCGGAAGTCGGGGACGACGAAGTCGGGCCGCTCCTCGTAGAGCCCTTCGAGCTGAGCCTGGAAGGCGGAGAGGCGGAAGAACCAGTTCTCCTCGCGTTCGCGCTCGAGCGGGATCTCGTGGATCGGGCAGGTCTGTCCGGGGCCGAGCTCGCGCTCGGTTTTGAAGTCGGCGCAGCGAGGGCAGTACCAGCCTTCGTAAACGCCCTTCGTCACCCAGCCGTTGTCGTAGACGCGCTGCATGATCTCGGCGACCTTCTCCGCGTGGCGGGGGTCCGAGGTGCGGATGAAGAAGTCGTTGGTGGCGTCGATGATCGGCATCAGCTCTTCGAACTTGGCGGTGTTGCGATCGGCCAGCTCCTGCGGCGAGATCCCCTCGCGCTCTGCCGCGCTCTCGATCGGCTCGCCGTGCTCGTCGGTGCCGGTGAGGAAGAAGACGTCCTCGCCACGCTGGCGCATGTGGCGGGCGAGCACGTCGGCGGCCATCGTCGAGTAGGCATGGCCGAGGTGCGGCTCGGCGTTGACGTAGTAGATCGGGGTGGTGACGTAGTAGGCCATCGGCGTCGCCGGCCCAGGCTATCTGCGCGGCTCGCGCCCGGTCAGCGCCCGGTAGAGGTCGTTGGCGCGGGTGCCGGTGAGGGCGGCAACGACGCTGGCGGCAGCGCGGGGCCGCGCCCCCGATTGGACGAGGTGCCGCAGCGCGTCGACGGCGAAGCCGATGTCGCCCTCGTGGTCCTCGGAGGCAGCCGGGCCGATCACCAGCACGATCTCGCCCTTGACGTCGCCACGAAAGCGGCGGGCCAGCTCGGCCAGCGTCCCGCGCGAGACCTCCTCGTGCATCTTCGAGAGCTCGCGGCAGACCGCCGCCGGCCGGTCGGGGGCGATCGCCGCCAGGGCGGCGAGCGAGTCGCCGACCCGCCGCGGGGACTCGAAGGCGACCACGGTCTCGGTCGAGCGCAGCACGCGCTCCATCTCACCCGCCCGCTTCGGCAGAAAGCCCTCGAAGCGCCAGCGGTCGGTCGGCAGCCCGGAGGCGACCAGCGCTACCGGGACGACCGAGGGGCCGGGCAAGACGACCACCTCGAGGTTGCGTTCGATGCAGCGGCGGATCAGGCGGAAGCCTGGATCGGAGACGGCGGGCATTCCCGCGTCGGAGACGAGGGCGACGGTGTCGCCGCGCTCGATCCGCTGCGCCAGCTCCGTCGCCCGCGCCGTTTCGTTGCCCTCGTGGTTGGAGACCAGCGGCGGCGCCGGGCGGATGCCGAGCTTGTCGAGCAGCGAGCCGGTGCGGCGGGTGTCCTCGCAGGCGATGAAGTCGGCGGCCACGAGCGCGTCGCGGACCCGGAGCGTGATGTCGTCCAGGTTGCCGATCGGGGTCGGGCAGACGATCAGCGAGCCGGGCATCAGCTGCCGCCCCGCTCCAGTTCGATCCGGGCCATCGCCGCGGCGCCGATCATGCCGGCGTCGTAGCCCAACTGCGCCGCGACGACCGGCGTGCGGTTCATCGGCGGCAGCGCCCGGGCCTCCAGCTCGCGGCGGGCCGGCTCCAGCAGCAGATCGCCGGCGGCCATGACGCCGCCACCGATCACGATCGTCTCCGGCTCGAAGATGTTGGCGAAGCTGGCGAGGACGACACCAAGCCGGCGCCCTGCGAGGACGACGACGCCAAGCGCGATCTCGTCCCCGGCCAGCGCCGCCTCGGTGACTGCCTTGCCGTCGATCTCGCCGCCGTCGGCAAGCACTTTGCCCAGAGCCGAGTCCGGCTCGCGCTCGGCCGCCTCGCGCCC
>DASVWY010000334.1:0-2913 GCA_036392975.1 Solirubrobacterales bacterium
TTGCCGTGCGGGTAGAGCGTGCGCCGGCCGAAGTCGCGGTTGATCGCCGCGCCGCCGATCAGCACCGGGAACTCGAGGCCGCGCTGGTGCAGCTCCTGCACGCAGATCGGCATCTGCTTCGAGGTCGAGACGAGCAGGGCGGAGAGGCCGATCGCGTCGGCCTCGTTCTCGACCGCGGCCTCGATGATCGTGTCGACCGGGACCTGCTTGCCGAGGTCGACCACGGTGTACCCGTTGTTGGTGAGGATCGTGTTGACCAGCGACTTGCCGATGTCGTGGACGTCGCCGAAGACGGTCGCGATCACGACCTTGCCCTTGGTGTGTCCCTCGATCCGGTCGAGGTAGTTCTCGAGCTGGGCGACGGCGCGCTTCATCACTTCCGCCGATTGCAGGACGAACGGCAGGATCAGTTCGCCGGCGCCGAACTTGTCGCCGACCTCCTTCATCGCCGGCAGCAGCACCTCGGTCAGGGTCGGGACGGCGCCGATCTTCTCGACCGAGCGGTCGATCCAGTCCTCGACCCCGTCCTTCTTGCGGCGCAGGATGTGCCAGTGCAGCGCCTCCTCGGGCTCCATGCCCTCGGTCGGGTCGCCGGCCTCCTCGGCCTCCTCCTCGCCCTTCGACTCGAAGTGGGCGATGAAGCGCTCCAGCGCGTCGTCGCGGCGGTTGAAGACGAGGTCGTCGGTCAGCTCCCGCTCGGAGTCGGAGATCTCGGAGTAGGGGGTGATGTGGTTCGGGTTGACCATCGCCAGGTCGAGCCCGGCCTCGACGCAGTGGTGGAGGAAGACCGAGTTGAGGACGGCGCGGGCCGGCGGCGAGACGCCGAAGGAGACGTTGGAGACTCCGAGCGAGGTCTTGACGCCGGGGATCTCGGCCTTGATCCGGCGGATGCCCTCGATCGTCTCGACCGCGGAGGGCTTCCACTCCGCCTCGCCGGTGGTGAGGGTGAAGGTGAGCGCGTCGAAGATCAGCGCCTCGGGGTCGAGGCCGTGCTCCTCGCAGGCCAGGTCGCGGATCCGCTTCGCGATCTCGACCTTGCGCTCGGCCGTCTTCGCCATCCCCACCTCGTCGATCGTCAGCGCGATCAGCGCCGCTCCGTGCGCCACCGCCAAGGGCACGACGACGTCGGCCTTGTCGCGGCCGGCCTCGAGGTTGATCGAGTTGACGATCGCCCGGCCCGGGATCTGCTCCAGCGCCGCGGCGATCACCTCGGGCTCGGTCGAGTCGACCTGAACCGGCGCCGGCTGGGTCAGCGAGACCTTTTCCACCACGGTTCTCATCTGCTCGTCCTCGTCGGAGCGCTCGGTCAGTGCCACGCAGACGTCGAGCACGTGGGCGCCGCCCTGAACCTGGTCTTCGGCGACCTGGACCAGGCCGTCGTAGTCGTCGGCCAGCAATAGCTCCTTCGCCTTGCGCGAGCCCTGCGAGTTGACCCGCTCCCCGACCAGGGTCGGGCGCGGCTCCTGCACCAGCGGCGTCGCGGTCATCATCGAGGAGACCTGGATCGGCCCCGGCGCCGGGCGCTCGCCCGGGACGCGGCCCTCGACCCGTTCGCGGATCGCGGCGATGTGCTCAGGGGTCGTCCCGCAGCAGCCGCCGACGATGCCGACGCCGTAGCGCTCGACGAACTCGCCCAGCGTCGCCGCCAGCGGTCCGGGCTCTTCGGGGAAGATCGTCTCGCCGTCGGGCCCCTGCAACGGCAGGCCGGCGTTGGGAATGCAGTGGACGGGGAGGTGGCTGTTCTCGCCCAGGTAGCGGATCGCGTCGCGCATGTCCTCGGGCCCGGTCGAGCAGTTGAGGCCGATCACGTCGACGCGCAGCGCCGCCAGCGTCGTCAGCACCGCTTCGATGTCGGTGCCGAGCAGCATCTTGCCGCCCTGTGGCAGCAGCGAGACGCTGGTCTGGATCGGCAGCGTGCGGCCGGTCGCCTTGAAGGCCTCGCGGGCGCCGAAGATCGCCGCCTTCACCTCGAGGATGTCCTGCGCCGTCTCGACGATGATCAGGTCGGCGCCGCCCTCGACCAGGCCACGCGCCTGCTCGGCGAAGACCTCGACCAGCTTGCGGAAGGAGATGTCGCCCAGCGTCGGGTCGTCGGAGGCGGGCAGGAAGCCGGTCGGCCCGATCGAGCCGGCGACGAAGCGCTCCTCGCCGGCCGCCTTGCGGGCTATTTCGGCCGCTTTCAGATTGACCTCGTGGGTGTGCTCGCCGAGGCCCCACTCTTCGAGCTTCAGCCGCGAGCCCTGGAAGCTGTCGGTCTCGACCACCTCGGCGCCGGCATCGAGCATCGAGGCGTGAACCCCCTCGATCACGTCGGGGCGGTTCAGGACCAGCGCCTCGTGGCATTTCCCCTCGAGGCCGCCGTAGTCCTCCTGGGTCAGGTCGAACTGCTCCAGGGTCGCGCCCATGCCGCCGTCGAAGACGACGACGCGCTCTCTGGTTGCGGCTATGAAGTCTCGTTCGGCCATCCCGAAGAGGCTACCGAGCCGTTCCTCACCTCCCGCGCCGCAAGGCATGGGGACGAGCACGCTTCCGGTGCGCCTTATCCACCCATATGAGGGAAAAGGAGCACCGGAAGCGCGGTGAGGACCCATTGCCGGGGGTAGGCTGGGCGCGCCTGTGATCGATTCGCACACGCACCTCTTTCTCTGCGAGCCGCCGGAGGCGGAGCTGGTCGCCGCCGCCCGGGAGGCGGGAGTGACGCGGATGCTCAACGTCGGTCTTGGGCGGAGCGCTCACGCCGAAGCCCCTGGCGAGGACACCAACGCCGCTGCAATCGCCGCTGCCGAGCGCCACGAGGAGGTCTTCGCCAGCGTCGGTTGCCACCCGACCGACGCGGCCGGCTTTGACGAGGCGATGGGGGAGGAGATCGCCCGCCTGGCGGCCCACGAGAAGGTTCGGGCGGTCGGCGAGACC
>DASVWY010000335.1:0-3230 GCA_036392975.1 Solirubrobacterales bacterium
TGCCGCCGCTGAAGTAGCGCGGTGAGAACTCGTCGAGCCGGCCGGTGTGGGTCAACCGGGCGAGTCTGGCACCCGAGGGCCTGACCGAGTAGACGTCGTCGGCAAAGCCGCCGCCGGTCTCGGCGACGCTGCGGACGAAGGCGATCGTGCGCCCGTCGGGCGCGAAGGTCGCATCGTGCTCGTCCTCGGCGGATTTGGTCAGCGCGTGCAGGCTCTCAGCCGCGATGTTGACCGTGTAGAGATCACGCGGCGAGCCCTCGGCCGGTCCGCGCCGCTCGAAGACGACGTATTTGCCGCTGGGCGCGAAGCGCGGCCGTCCGTCGACGTCGGCGCCACTGGTCAGCGCGTGCTGGGCCGACCCGTCGGCGCGCATCGCCCAGATGTCGCCGGCGCGGACGAAGGCGATCAGCCTGCCGTCCGAGGAGAAGGCCGGCTGGCTGTCGGCCGGATTCTCGGTCAGCTGGTTGAGCCGGCCGTTGCGGGCGGCGAACAGGCCGCCTTTGAGCTCCTCGACGACTTTTCCTTCCGGACCGTCCGGGGTGGTTTTCTCGACGACGACGCGTGAGAAGACGACGGCGCCGGACGAGGCCGGGGCCGCCGCGGCGCTGGCCGGGAGCGCGAGCGCGACGAGGGCGAGCAGGGCGGTGAAGATCGATCGGTTGAGCATGAGAGTTCCCCTTTCGGAGTCGGTTGACTTTGCGACACCGATGCTCGACCGCGGCGGCGAGCGCGCCAACGACAGCGGCGCCCCGGCTCGGGCCACGTTTGGCCCGGCTTGGGCCACGAGATGCACGTTCGGCCCCTGTGAGGGGCTCAACGCAACTCTCGCCGTGGTCCTAGCGGTCCAATCCCAGCTCGATCACCCGGGCGGCGATCAGGCGCGGGCGCTCGCGGCCCGCCTCGCCGGAGATGTTCAGCTTCGCGGCGAGGGCGTCGAGACGGCGCTGGGCGGTGCGCTCGCTGACGTGGAGGGTCTCAGCGATCTCGGCTCGGGTTGCGGGGCGGCCGGCGAAGGCGCCCTCGCTGCGGTAGGGGGCGACGAGGGCGGCGGCGGTCGCTCGCTCCTCGGCGCTGAGGGCGACAGCCGGCTCGCTGGCGGCGGCGGTCTCGCCGCCGCGCCCCGGCTGCGGGATCGAGACTTCGAGCCGGTGGCTGCCGACGATCAGGGTGTCGCCGTCGCGCAGGCGGCGGGGACGGTCGAGCGGATCGCCGTTGAGCGCGGTGCCGTTGCGGCTGTCGAGGTCGGTCGCCATCAGCACGTCGCCGCGGCTCTCGATCTCGAGGTGGTGCCAGGAGACAGCTTCGTCATCGAGGTGGACGTCGGCCTCTGGATCGCGACCGATAACCGTTAGCTCCGAGGCCAGCGCGACCGAACGCGGCTCGCCGCGCGCGCCGCTCAACCAGATGCGTGCGTCCATCGATCCGCGAGCATAGAGTCCGGGCCGGTGAACGCTGCGGACGACGAGAAGCGCCTGGTCGCGGAGGCGGCGGCGGAGCTGGTCGAGGACGGGATGACCGTCGGCCTCGGCACCGGCTCGACCGTTGCCCAGCTGCTGCCCACGATTGCACGGCGCGGGCTCAGCGGAATCCGCTGCGTCGCCACCTCGGTCGCGACCGAGGAGCAGGCGCGTGAGCTGGGGATCGCGGTTGAGGAGTTCGACTCGCTGGAGCGGCTCGACATCGCGATCGACGGCACCGACCAGGTGACCCCCGACGGCTGGTTGATCAAGGGCGGCGGCGGTGCCCACCTGCGCGAGAAGATCGTCGCCGCCGCGGCCGAGCGCTTCGTCGTCATCGCCGACTCGAGCAAGCCGGTCGAGGCGCTGAGCGGGCCCGTCCCGCTGGAGCTGTTCGCCTTCGGCCTGCGCTCGACGCTGGCCAGGCTCGGTTCAGAGGTGGCTCTGCGCGACGCTCCGCGCAGCCCCGACGATGGCGTCATCGCCGATTACGGCGGCGCGGTTGGCGATCCCGCGGCGCTGGCGCTGCGCCTGGAGGCCGACCCCGGCGTCGCCGCCCACGGCCTCTTCCCCCCGGCCCTGGTCAGCGAGGTGCTGATCGGACGGGGCGGGGAAGTGGAGCACCGAGGCCTGTCGGCCTCGCGCTAAGTCGGAAGGAGCGTCTTCAACCGCTGGTGTGCTGGGTCGTCCTCGCCGACCAGATCGGCGATCGTCGTCGCCGCCTCTTCGATGTCCTCTGGAGTCGCCTGGGCGATGGCCTCCATGTCGGCCCAGTCCTTGGTGCGGCCGAAGAAAGCCTTGAAGATCGCGAGCGAGGCGCAGTCGAGCACAGGCACTTCCCGACCCTCGAGCGGGACCCAGACGACCGATGCAGCCACGGCGTCGTGCAAGGGAACGTTGTTCAGGAAGACGTCGATCGGCGTGCCGTCCCAGTCCAACCGGGCTTGCCCGTCGCGCATGACCTTGTCGATGTCCTTCTTCCGGACTCTGACGCCCGTCGGAAGCGAGGCCAGCACAGGCTCCGCCTCGGAGGCATCGACGAAGATGTTGACGTCGAGGTCGCGCGTTCCTCGCGGCTCCTCGACGCAGTAGGCGAGCGCGATCGCCCCACCAAATGCGTGAGCCTGACCGGCAGCCGTGAGGGAGTCATGGATGGCAAACAGCTTTTCGACCAGCTCGCTCATCCACTTGCTTTCTGCTTGCCGATCCGATCCGGCAGGCGCGGATAGCCCAGCTCAGGACGGGGGCGAAACGGGAGCGCCTCGGCGAGCTCCAGCACCTGGACGAGGATCTTGCTGGCCCGATTCACGTCGACCGGCGGCTTGCGGGGGGTCAGCTGCAGCTCGAAGCCACCCGCGGCGGCCAAGCGGGCAAGGGCGTCGGCGCCCGGCTCGCGGCTGCCGCGCACATAGGCGTTGACGACCGATCGCGGCAGCCCCGCCCGGCGAGCGAGCTCCGCTTGCCTGAGCCCGCTGCGATCGAGGATCTCACCCGCGATCGCCGTCGCGGGAGGCGTCGCCATCGATTTGCTCGAAGTGGTGGGGGGCATGGAGCAGATGTTAGCGTATTCGCTAACACAGTGAGGCCCCGAGCGCGTCTCACACGGTCGCCGCCGCCTCGTCGGCGACTACCACCATCTCCTCGTTCTCGACCCGGCCGGCCGGGATCGAGCGGTCGCCGGCGAGCAGCTTGCCCAGGGCCTCGCGCTTGGACTCTCCGGTGACGAGCCAGACGATCCGGCGGGCTTCGGCGAGGGCCGGGTAGGTGAGGGTC
>DASVWY010000336.1:0-2825 GCA_036392975.1 Solirubrobacterales bacterium
GCAGCGCATCGTCGCCCTCGGCTTCGAGATCCGGGTTGAGTTCGTGCTTGGTGACGGCACCGAGGTCTGGGCCCAGCTGACCCGCTCCGAGCTGCAGAAGCTGGAGCTGCGCCAGGGCCAGATCGTCTACCTGCGGCCGGGCAAGACCAAGAGCTTCAGCGGTGACTCGCCACCCGACGGCGGTGGGGCCTCGACTCCCCGCAGCCCACAGGGTGGCGACGACGCAGAGGTATCTGCAGCCGCCTGAAGGAGCAACGGGGCGGGGCGCGCTCTGCCGGGTGGCGCCCCGCCCCATCTCACCATCAGACGATACGCCGCTCGAAGCTCTTCTCGAGCGCCACCTCTTCCTCGTCCCCGGCGATCGTCTTGTCGAGGCGCACGATCGCCTCGCGGCCGTCGAGCCTGATGGTGCCGACCTGGTTGTCGAAGTACGGCCCCTCCAGCAGTCGCCAACGGATGCCCGGGTCGGGGGCCCCCGCGAGGTGGGCGAGGCCGCGGGCGAACGCGTAGGCGGGTTGCGAGAAGCCGGCCCGCACGGCGTGCCGCTCTTTGCGGTCGAGCGGGTTGCGGTAGGGCGAGCAGACGGCTTGGACGACTCGACTCCGCACCTCCGCGTCGGGCCTGAAGCCGACGTCGCAGACGTAGGCGTGGTGGACGTCGCCGGAGAGGATCACGATCGAGGCCGGCGCCTTGCCGCGCTTGCCGGAACCGACCTCCTCGATCAGCTTCCGCATCCGCTGGAAGGAGAACTGGAACGCCGCCCAGTGGTCGAAGTCGAGGGCGCGGCGCAGGCGCTCGCTGCCCCGCGCGACGAGGCCGCCCCAGGCGCCGTCGCCGAGCCGCTCGTTCCAGGCCTCCAGGTGGTGGAAGGCCGGTGAGAGCAGGAAGGGGACGGTGGTGCTGATCAGCAGGTGATCGAAGTCGCCGTTCGCGTGGTCGACGATCCAGTCCCAGACCTCGTCGTCGAACATCGAGCGGCGCTCCTCGGTCAGCACCCTCGCCGCCCGCGAGTCCATGAAGATCGCCCGCACGCCGTCGATGTCGCGGCAGTAGCTCCAGCGGGTGCCGGCGGCGGTCGAGTCGATGCTCTTTGCCCACTCACGGAGCACATCGGTCGCGTCGGTATTGCCGCGCACCTTGGCGTAGATCTCGTTCTCGTCGTCGAGATCGCGCGGCGAGAGGTTGCCGATGTGCTGGTAGATCCAGTAGCTCATGATCCCGCCGACGGCGCGCTCGTGCCACCACTCGTGCTCGTCCATTTCCTCGTGCCAGGAGCGGGAGATGTTCCAGTCGTCGCTCATGTCGTGGTCGTCCCAGACCATCGAGAGCGAGACGGTGGAGAAGAGCCAGCGGATCAGCGGGTCTTCCCACGCCTCCCGGTAGAGCCAGGTGTACTCCTCGAAGTCGAGCACTTCCTCGCCCGGAGGGACGCTGATGTCGCGCCGCGCCCGGATCCGCTCGCGGGCCCGGGGCGAGCCCTCGTCGACGTAGACCTGGTCGCCGAGCAGGAAGATCAGCTCCGGCCAGTTGTCGCGGTCGTCGCGCGTCATCTGCCGCGCCAGCACCTGCAGCGCGTCCAGCTCGTGCCCGTCTTCGTCCTCGTCTTTGCTCAGCGTGTAGGGCTCGGAGTGCGGCAGCGCCACCCGGCAGGAGCCGAAGCAGATGTCGAGCGGCTGCCGCGGCGCGAAGGTGCGGATCACGCTGGGCGGAAGGTCGCTGTCGGGCGGCGGCCAGCGCTGCTCGCCGTCGAGGGCGACGCCGTACTCGTAGAACCCGTCGGGCTCCAGCTCTTCGATCCGGACCAGCGCGTAGTGGTGGCCGGCGACGCCGAACGTCGGCTCGCGGCGGCCGAGAATCTCGACCTCGCACGGCTCGCTGGTCTCGACCCAGACCGTCGCCTCGGTTTCCGAGACGTATCGGAGCAGCGGCCCCAGAACCAGTTCTGCCATGGCACCACTCTTACCCATCGCCCTATTTGCTACTCCCGCAACCTGCATTGACCCCCTGATAGGTGGCAGATGCGGGTTGCGCGTTCAGCGAACGGCTTCGATCGCGCGTTCGATCGGGGCCAGGCCGGGGGTGTCCTGGAGGATGCGGGTGCCGGCCGGGCCGCTGACGATCGCCGCCGGCTCGGCACGAATGCCGAGATCGGCGCCAAGCTCCTCATAGGCCTCGAGGGTCGCCGTGATCGCTCCGTCCTCGCCGCTCTCTTGCTCGAGTTGGTCGCGCCACTCGGCGACCTCGAGTTCGCCGATCGACCCGGCCAGCGATTCGAGGAACTTCTCGCCCACGCCAAACCGCTCCGCCTCGTCCTGGTTGGCAAAGAAGAGGTAGGTGTATTGCCAACCGTAGCCCTGCTCCGCCGCCGCCTCGGCGGCGAAGAAGCCGACCTCGAGCGGGTTGCGGGCGAAGGAGTAGTGGCGCATCAGCAGCTTCACGTCTCCCGGACGAACCCGCTTTTCGACCAGAACCGGGATCGGCCCGAGGAAGGCGGCGGTGCAGGGGCGGCACTGGAGGTCGGTGAAGAGCTGGATCGAGACCGGCGCGTTGGAGGACCCGAGCCGATCGCCGGCCTGCGGGATGCCGCCGAAGGTCGCCTGGGCGGCGCCGATCCCGGCCACCTCGACCGTTTCGCGGCCGGCCTCCCTGGTCGCGATCGCGACCAGGGAGTAGCCGAGCAGGCCCAGCGCCAAACCGAGCGCGAGGATCACCCAGAGGCGCCCGCGGCGGGGAATCGGCGTCGCGGCCAGTTCGGACACGGCTGCATTATCGCGACCTCCAACCGCGAGACGTGCCTGAGGTTATGCCCCTATATAGGGGCATAA
>DASVWY010000337.1:0-4772 GCA_036392975.1 Solirubrobacterales bacterium
AGCAGCCGCGCAGCGGCTACGAGCTGGCGCAGGCGATCTGGGGGAACGTCGCCGTCACCCAGGCCTTCCTCACCCTCTCGGAGGTGATCGGCCACGCCGACCTGCTGGTCAACGAGGGCCGCGTGCACGAAGTCGACGACGGGGAGGTGATCCGTTATGAGGCGACCGGGTAGGCGCGGCAAGAAGCGGATGCTGATCATCGTCAACCCCTACGCGACGACGGTCTCCGATCGGCTCAAGAACCTGGTGGTCTACGCGCTGCAGGGGCGCTTCGAGGTCGAGACCGTCTCCACCGAGGCGCAGAACCACGCCACCGAGATCGGCCGCGAGGTGCGCGACCACGGCTACGACGTCGTCGTCGCCTTCGGCGGCGACGGCACCCTGAACGAGGTCGCCAACGGGCTGGCCGGCACCGACGTGCCGGTCTCGGTGCTGCCGGGCGGCTCGACCAACGTCGTCTGCCGCACGCTCGGCATCCCCAACGACGTCGTCGACGCCACCGAGCACCTGCTGGCATTGGCCGACGAGTGGGCGCCGCGGCGGATCGACCTCGGCACCGTCGACGACCGCCGCTTCGTCTTCTCCTGCGGCGCCGGCATCGACGCCACCGTGGTGAGGCGGGTCGATGCCCATCCCAGGCTCAAGGCCACCGCCGGCCCCTACTACTACACCTGGGCTGCGATCTCCGCCTTCTACCGCAACTACATGGTCAACCCGGTCAGGCTGCGGGTCGAGGCGAACGGGACGACCGCCGAGGGGGTGACGGCGCTGACGCAGAACTCCGACCCGCTCACCTTCTTCGGCAGGCGGCAGATCCGCGTCTGCGAGGGCGTCGCCTTCGACGACGGCACCCTCGCGGTGGGCGTGTTGCGGCGCGCCGCCCAACGCGACATGCCGACCCTGATCCCGCGCCTGTTCAGCGAGAGGCGGCCCGCCGCTCGCCACCGCCGGATCGACCAGATCGACGGCGTGACCGCGGCGAGGGTCAGCTCCGCTTCGCAGACCCGGGACGGGACGACCCGTCCCTTCCCGGTCCAGGTCGACGGCGACTACATCGGCGAGAAAACCCAGATCGAGCTGGCGATCGAGCCAGGCGCCCTCACGATCGTCGCCTGAGGCTCAGACGTTCGGGGTGATCCGGTAGGCGTCAAAGACGCTCTCGACGTTACGCAGGCGGGAGATGCACTGCTTGAGTTGCTCGGTGTCGCCGACTTCGACGACGAAGCGGTTCTTCACCATCGGGTGCTTGGTCATGCAGCTGGCGCCGACGATGTTGATGCCGGCCTCCGAGAAGGTGCGCGAGAGATCCTCCAGCAGTCGGGTGCGGTCGTAGGCGTCGATCTGCAGCTCAACCCGGAAGGTCGACTCGTTCTCGCCGCCCCAGCTGACGTCGACGAACCGTTCCGGCGCCTTCTTCAGCGCCTTCAGGTTCTTGCAGTCGGTGCGGTGGATGGTGATGCCGCGGCCGAGCGAGACGTAGCCGGCGATCTCGTCGCCGGGGACCGGGCGGCAGCACTTGGCGAGCCGCACGACGACGTTCTCGGCCCCCTTGACGCTAATCCCGTAGTCGGCGGCGTCCTTGGTCCGGCGCGCCTTGTCCTCGCGCGCCTCGCCGGGCAGGCCGAGCGGCTCCTCCTCAACCGCCTCGCCGGCTTTCAGCCGTTGCATCAGCTTGTTGGCAACCGCCTTGGTCGCGATCTTGCCCTGACCGAGCGCGATGTAGAAGTCGGTTGCTTTGCGGAAGCCCATCTCGCGGATCACGTCCGCCAGCAGCGGTGACATGACCAGCTTCTGCATCGGCAGGCCGCGCTTGCGCAGCGCCTCCTCCAGCGCCTCGCGGCCGTTGCGCTCGGCGTCCTCGCGCCGTTCCTCCTTGAAGAAGGCGCGGATCTTGTTGCGGGCGCGGCTGGTCCGCACCAGCTTCAGCCAATCCCGCGACGGTCCGCGCTTCTGCTTCGCGGTCAGCACCTCGACGATGTCGCCGGAGCGCAGCTGGTAGTGCAGCGGCACGATCGAGCCGTTGACCTTGGCGCCGACGCAGCGGTGGCCGACGTCGGTGTGGACGGCGTAGGCGAAGTCGAGCGGCGTCGAGCCGGCCGAGAGGTTCTTCACCTCTCCCTTCGGGGTGAAGACGAAGACCTCGTCCTCGAACAGGTCGACCTTGAGCGACTCCAGGAACTCGGCCGGGTCCTGCTCGCCCTCGGCCTCGACCAGCTGCCGCAGCCAGGTCATCTTCTCGCGCTGCGGGTCGCCGCTGCCCCCCTCTTTGTAGGCGACGTGGGTGGCGATCCCGTACTCGGCCAGCTTGTGCATCTCGGCGGTGCGGATCTGGATCTCCAGCGGCTTGCCTTCGGGACCGATCACCGTCGTGTGCAGCGCCTGGTACATGTTGGCCTTCGGCATCGCGACGAAGTCCTTGAAGCGGCCGGGCAGGGGCTTCCAGAGCGAGTGGATGATCCCGATCGCGCCGTAGCAGTCCTTGACCGAGCCGACGATCACCCGCATCGCGGTCAGGTCGAAGATCTCGTTGAACTCGCGGCCCTTCTTGGTCATCTTCGTGTAGATCGAGTAGAAGTGCTTGGCGCGGCCTGAGATCTCGGCCTCGATGCCGACCTTCTTCAGCTCCGTTGCAAGGAACTCGCCCGCCTCGCTGACGTAGACCTCGCGTTCGTCGCGCTGCTGGGCGACCAGCTGTTTGATCTCCTTGTACTTGCGCGGGTGCAGGGTCGCGAAGGCGAGGTCCTCCAGCTCCCATTTGATCGCGTGGATCCCGAGCCGGTGGGCCAGCGGCGCGTAGATCTCCAGCGTCTCGCGCGACTTCGCCATCTGCTTCTGCTTCGGCAGGGCGCCGAGGGTGCGCATGTTGTGGAGGCGGTCGGCCAGCTTGATCAGGATCACCCTGACGTCGGTGGCCATCGCCACCATCATCTTGCGGTAGTTCTCGGCCTGCCGCTCGTCGCGGCTCTCGAAGGTGATCTCGGTCAGCTTGGTGACGCCATCGACCAGCTTGGCGATCTCCTCGCCGAACTCGCCGCGGATCTCCTCCAGGCTGGCGCTGGTGTCCTCGACCGTGTCGTGCAGGAGCGCGGCGCAGAGCGTCTCGGTGTCGAGGCGCATCCCGGCGCAGATCTGGGCGACCCCGACGGGATGGGTGATGAACTCGTCGCCGGAGCGCCGCAGCTGATCGGCGTGGCGGTCGCAGGCGAACTCGAAGGCCTGGGCGACGGCCTCGCGATCGATCGTCGCCCCCTCCTCGGAGGGCGAGTCGAACTCCTCCACGACGGCGAAGAGGTCGCCGAGGAGCTCGTGCTGCGCTACGTCCTGTTGCGTCGTTCGAGGTATTGCAGGGCCTCCTGGTGACGGGCGCCGTATGCGCGGAATGCCGCCGAGCGCTCCAGATCGGTTCCCTCTGAGGATACGACCCCGACCGTGCCGCTACCGCCCTCCGGCGCCCCCTGCACCAGACCCAGCTCGTCGAGGACCCGGAAGCAGCGCGCCGCCGCCTCGGGCCCGCGTGGGTGCGGCCCACTTCCCCGCAGCGCCTCCAGCAGTTGCTCGCCGCTCGCCTCCCCCGCCTCGCGCAGATCGCGGTAGGCGGCGATCAGGACCGGTCGCCGCGCGAGCTGTTCCTCCAGCGCCGCCAGCGCAGCCGTCACCTCGGTCTCCTCCCACGCCTCGTGCAGATACCCCGGGTGCCCCTCGGCTTCCTCCCAACCGTCGACCGGGCAAGCGACCAGGCGCTCGTGATGAGCCGAGGGCGGCGGGTCGACCAGGACGACGTGGGAGAACTCGCGGGCAAGGCTGGGGACTCGCTCCAGAGCCAGGTAGTCCGTCACGGCCGGCGTCCTCAGGTTCTCCACCACGGCCCCGCCGCAGCGCTCGCAGGCGGGTCGCGTGAAGTGCTCGCCGAAGCGCGCCAAGCCAGCCAGCGCGGCGCGGCGCGAAGCGTCGGCGCAGACGGCCAGCACCTCGGCGCCGCTGGAGAGCAGCTCGGCGATCGCGGCGGCGGACGAGCCGTGGCCACCGCGCAGCACCTCGCGGCGGCCGAGCGCCTCCGGGTCCAGGCCCGAGGAGGGCTCGAGCGGCAGCCGCAGCTCGCGCTCGAAGCGGCCCCACCACTCCTCGCCGGGACAGCGGCAGACCTGCTCGACCGGATACAGCTCGCGCAGCACGACCTGGGGCTCGACCGACCCGTTCCAACGGTTGACGTCGAGGCGCAGGGCGACATCGACTGGCTCGTCACTCGCGGCAGCCGCGATCCCGGAGCGGCCGAAGGCGACCCCGAGCGCCTTGTGACCGCCGCTGAGAAGGCTGAACCGGCAGTGCTTCCCCTCCCCCATCGTCCGTACGTCGCGAATTCGGGCCGAGGGCGCCAGCAGGCGCACGCCCGGGTTGCCCATACCGAACGGAGCCAGGCGCTCCAGCTGCTCGGCAAGGTCCAGGCCGAAGCCGGCGCCGCCGACGAAGGCGTCGATCCGCTCGGTGCGGATCGGCTGCTCGGGGCCGAGCACGGCCGCCGCGTGGGCGGCGAACGCCTCGCGGAAGCTGTCGAGCGCGCCTGCCCGCAGCTGCAGGCCGGCGGCGGCTCGGTGGCCGCCGAAGCGCTCCAGGTGCTCGGAGCAGGCTTCGAGCGCCGCCAGCAGGTCGAAACCGGGGATGCTGCGGCCCGAGCCACGGCCGGAGCCGTCGTCCTCCAGCGAGACGACGACGACCGGACGGTGATGGCGCTCGACCAGGCGCGAGGCGACGATCCCGATCACCCCGGGGTGCCA
>DASVWY010000338.1:0-8305 GCA_036392975.1 Solirubrobacterales bacterium
GGGAGAGCACGGCCCGGCTCGTCCCCTTGTCCCAGTGTCGCCAGATCGTCTCGACGAATTGCGGCGGCATCGGGCTGCGGTCGCCGCGGGCCTGGCGCATCGTCAGTGCCATCGAGCGCCGCGTCGTCGTCGCGTTGGCGAGCTCGCCCAAGACTCGCCGCCGCCAGATCTGCGCCACCCAGTGCCAGCGGTAGCCGGGCAGCAGCGGAACCGCGTTTATGACGACCAGCTTCTCGATCGGGTCCGGTCGCGCCTGCGCTCCGATCAGCGCCAGGCTGCCCCAGTCGTGGACCACCAGCTTGCGCGCGGCGATGCCAAGGCGGTCGAGGCAGCGCTCCAGGAACGCCGAGAGCCCGTGCATGGTGTAGTCGAAGCGGTCCGGGTGCGGGCGCTCGGACCGCCCCCAGCCGGGCATGTCGATCGCCACCGCCGGGCCGCCACGCTCCATGAACGGCAGCCAGTCCTCGCCGTGGCTCGGGTTGCCGTGGCAGTAGACCGTAGGCGTCCCCTCCCCGGCGACCCGCCGGTAGAAGGTCCGCACCCCGTCCACCTCCAGCTCCCGCTCTTCGATCGCCGCCCCCGGCTCAGCATATGGCTGTCTCTATAGGGTCGCGCCGATGTGGAAGCGACCGGACAGGCGCCGGCTGCGGGCGATCCGCGACCGGCTGCGGGAGATGTACGGCCAGCCGCGCAACGAGCCCCACGGTCACCCGATCGCCGAGCTGATCAAGACGGTCCTCTCCCAGCACACCAACGACCGCAACCGCGACCGTTCCTTCGCCCAGCTGCGCGAGCGCTTCCCGACCTGGGAGGAGGTGCGCGAGGCGCCGCTCGACGAGCTCGAAGACGCGATCCGGCCCGGTGGCCTGGCGCGGCAGAAGGCGCCCCGCATCCAGGCGATCCTGGAGCGGCTGGGCGAGCATCCCGACCTCGACTGGACGCGGACCGCCTCGCGCGAGGAGTCGCTGGAGTTCCTGCTCTCGCTGCCGGGGGTCGGTCGCAAAACCGCCGCCTGCGTCCTCATCTTCACCTGGGGCATCCCCGAGATCCCCGTCGACGTCCACATCCACCGGGTCGGCGGCCGGCTCGGGCTCTTCCCAGCGAACGCTTCTTTCGAGCGCGCCCACGACGAGATGCTGGCCGTTGTCGACCCCGCCGACGCCTACGAGCTGCACATGAACCTGATCGCCCACGGGCGCGCCATCTGCCGCCCCAAGCCCCGCTGCGGGGAGTGCCAGCTGCGCCGGATGTGCCCCTGGTACCGTGCCCAGCGCAAATGAGCAAGAAGACCTTCGTCATCTTCGGCCTGCTGGTCGTTTTCCTCGCGGTCCTGATCCCCTGGTTGGCCTTCCGCGCCGACGGCGATTCGGCCCCCGAAGCCAGCGTCCCGGCCGGGCTGGAGACCGCCAAGGCGCTCTTCCAGAACAACTGCGGCAACTGCCACACGCTCTACGCGGGGGAGACCGACGGCAACTTCGGTCCCGACCTCGACGAACTGCTCGCCCCGGCCGGCCCGCCGGAAGGGCCCAGCGGCGAGAAAACGGTCGAATCGACCGAAGGCCGCGTCCTCAACGCGATCGAAGAAGGCGTCGACGGCAGCACCGTCTCCGGCCGGATGCCGCCCGGCATCCTCAACGGCGAGCAGGCCGAAGAAGTCTCCGAGTTCGTCGCCCGCGTCGCCGGCGAGGGCTGAACGCCCTCACCGGCAGCGCGCTCTGGCTAACGCACGAAGCGCAGGGCGCTGGTGACGCCCGCGTGGTCGGAGTTCCAGAACCCGTTGACGGGGAAGAGCCCGGTCACGGTTGAGCTCTGCAGCGTCACCACGGCGGGGTCGCGGGTCAGGATGTGGTCGACCTGGTGGTCGAAGTCGCTGACTTTGCCACCGCCGGTCGCCGTCAGCAGGGGCGATTTGAGGCAGCAGCTGAGCGGGTCATTGGTGCTGCGCGAGACAAAGCCCGCCGCCAGCAGCGCTTCGTACGCGAGCCGGTTCGCTCCGATGACGGTGTCGTCGTCGGAGTTGATGTCGCCGACCAGGATCACCGGAAGCGAGCTGGTGGCCGGGCCGTCTGGGGCGACCAGCTCTTTCGCCTGTGCCTCTCTGATGAACGGGTCGAACGCCTCGAGGTGGGTGTTGACGAAGCGGAACGTGCCGCTTCCGCGCACCTTCGCGTCGACCGCGGTCCAGCCGCGCGCGATCGGCACCAGCTGACCGGCGACCGGCAGTTGCAGCAGGGTTTTGAAGTTGCCGCCCTGCTCGTTCGAGGTCTGGATCCCGGCGCCGTGCCGGACCAGGATCACGTCGCGCATCGTCAGGTGTCCCATCACCTCGGCGTTCGCCAGTTCGCCGCCCGGGCCGTCGCCGGCGATCCCGTTGGCGTCAGCCGGGGCTTCCAGGTCGAACTCGTTCTGGACGACGGCGACTTTGTACTGGGGCCGGCCTTTCCCGTCTTTGCCTTTGCCCTCGTTGAGCTCGGCGAGCAGCAGCTCGAGGTAGTCGAGCGTCAACGCAGTGCCGGCCGGAGCGATCGGTGTCGTCTGCCACAGCGCCACCTCCTGCAGGCCGACCAGGTCGGGTTTCTGTTCGAGGATCTCGTCCGCCAGGCCCTCGGCCCGGGTCGGGAAGTCGTTTTCGATCACCTGCCGCAGGATCACGCCGTTGGCCGTGACCACGGCGGCGAGGTTTTTGGCGGCGATCGCGGGGCTGAGGTCGGCGCCGAGGTAGATGTTGCGGGTCATCACGGTGACGACCTTGCCTTTGCCCTGATCGTGGGCGGCCGCGGCGGCGGCGCCGCGAGCGACGACCACGTGACCCTGGACGTTCTGCTTGGCCCCCGCCCAACCGGGTACGAGCAGGGCAAGGAGAAGGGTTGCGATGATGACCGACACGATGGCCGTCGGCGTCGACCAGCGGCGAAGCGGTGCGTGAGCGTGAATCAAGACGATTCCTCCTCATCCATGACCCCGACGGGATCGCTTTCAGCTGAGGCGCCTCCCACCGAGCATCGCTCGCGCGCTAATGGCTCGGTGCCCGCTTAGGCAATACCCGCAATAGGCCGGTCGCCTAACCGGCCCGAACTCGGAGGACTTGCAATTGCTTCCAAACTTGCCATACTGCGACTTAGATTTTCGCAGTCTAAGGGTACGTGCCGGTAGTTAACCACCCATATGGTGGGCTAATCACCGGCACGTCCAGTCAACGACCAACTCCTGGAGGTAAGCGAAGTGGGAAAGACGATCGGCATCGACCTCGGCACGACCAACTCCTGTGTCGCCGTGATGGAGGGCGGCGAGCCGACGGTGCTCGAGAACGCCGAGGGCGGGCGCACGACGCCGTCCGTGGTCGCCTTCACCGAGTCGGGCGATCGCCTCGTCGGCACCGTTGCCAAACGGCAGGCGGTAATGAACCCCGAGAACACGATCTTCTCCATCAAGCGCTTCATGGGCCGCAAGGAGGCCGAAGTCAAAGAGGAGGAGACGATCGTCCCCTACGAGGTCGTCGCCGGGCCGAACGGCGACGTCCGGGTCGAGGTACGCGACAAGCAGTACAGCCCTCCGGAGATCAGCGCAATGATCCTGCAGAAGCTGAAAGCCGACGCCGAAGCGAAGCTCGGCGACACGGTCGACAGCGTCGTCATCACCGTCCCCGCCTACTTCAACGACGATCAGCGCCAGGCGACCAAGGACGCCGGCAAGATCGCCGGGCTCGACGTAAAGCGGATCATCAACGAGCCGACCGCAGCCTCGCTCGCCTACGGCCTCGAGAAAGAGAAAGCCGACCACACGATCCTCGTCTTCGACCTCGGCGGCGGCACCTTCGACGTCTCGGTGCTGGAAATCGGCGACGGCGTCTTCGAGGTGAAGGCGACCGCCGGCGACAACCACCTCGGCGGCGACAACTGGGACAAAGCGATCGTCGAGTGGCTCGTCGCCGAGTTCAAACGCGACCAGGGCGTCGACCTGGCGGCCGACAAGAACTCTCTGCAGCGCCTCTACGAGGCGGCGGAGAAGGCGAAGATCGAGCTCTCCTCCGCCCAGGAGACGCAGATCAACCTGCCCTTCATCACCGCCGTCGAGGGCCAGCCCAAGCACCTCGACATGAAACTCAGCCGCTCGAAGCTGAACGAGCTGACGGCGGAGCTGCTGGAGCGGATCGTCGGCCCGGTGAAACAGGCGCTCGGAGACGCCGACGCCGAGATCGACCACGTCGTCCTGGTCGGCGGCATGACCCGGATGCCCGCGGTGCGCGAGCGGGTCAAGGAGCTGACCGGCAAGGACCCGCACCAGGGGGTCAACCCCGACGAGGTGGTGGCGGTCGGCGCCGCGATCCAGGCCGGCGTCCTGGCCGGAGACGTCAAGGACGTGCTGCTCCTCGACGTCACCCCGCTGACCCTCGGCATCGAGACCAAAGGCGGCGTGATGACGAAGCTGATCGAGCGCAACACGACGATCCCGACCAAGAAGTCGGAGACCTTCTCGACCGCCGACGACAACCAGCCCTCGGTCGAGATCCACGTCCTCCAGGGCGAGCGCGAGATGGCGAGCGGCAACAAGAGCCTCGGCAAGTTCCAGCTGACGGGGATCCCGCCGGCGCCGCGCGGGCTGCCGCAGATCGAGGTCACCTTCGACATCGACGCCAACGGCATCCTCCACGTCACGGCGAAAGATCTGGGGACCGGCAAAGAGCAGAAAATCGAGATCAAATCCGGCTCCGGGCTCTCCGAGGAGGAGATTCAGGGGATGGTCAAAGACGCCGAGTCCCACGCCGAGGAGGACCGCAAGCAGCGCGAGCTGGCGGAGACCCGCAACCTCGCCGAGAACGCGGCCTACCAGTCCGAGAAACAGCTGGAGGAGCTCGGCGACAAAGTCGAGGAGTCGGCCAAGGAGGAGATCGAGGCGGCGATCAAGGGGGTGCGCGAGTCGCTCGATTCCGAGGACCCCAGCGAGATCAACGCCAAGACCGAAGCGCTGACCGCGGCCTTCCAGAAAGTGTCGGAGCAGATCTACGCGGCGGCGCAGGAGCAGGCGTCGGCCGACGGCGCTTCTGCCGACGGCGAGTCCTCCGATGATGAGGAGGAGGTCGTCGACGCCGAGGTCGTGGACGAGGGCGAGAACAAATGAGTTTCCCTCGAGACGAGCGAGGGACCGAGGAGCTCCGGCCGGCGGGTCCTGTCGCGGGGCAGGGCCCCTCGTCCTCGCAGGCTGCGGGCGAGGAACCCAGCCCCACGCCACCCACCGGAGAAGCGTCTGAGTCCCGGGCCGTAGAAAAGGACCTCGATGCTCTCCTCGCCGACACGCAGCGCGAGCGGGACGAGTACCTCGATCTCGCCAGGCGGACGAAAGCCGACTTCGAGAACTTCCGCAAGCGGATGACGAGCGAGGTTCAGGCCGCCGCGGCTCGTGGGAAAGCTGACGTGATTCGGGAGGTCGTCCCGGTGCTCGACGATCTCGAGCGGGCCATCGAGGCCGCTGGGCTCGATCCGGAGGGGGACTCCGAGGACGGGCTGGCGCACGGGGTGCTGCTGGTCTTCCGCAGCCTGCGCGAGGCGCTGGCTCGGAACGGCATCGAGGCGGTCGACCCGAAGGGGGAGAGGTTCGATCCGAACCTGCACGAAGCCCTCTCGACGCAGGCCGCCGACGGGGCCGAGGCGGGGACGGTGGTCGAGACGATGCAGAAGGGCTACCGGCTCGGCGAGCAGCTGATCCGGCCGGCGCGCGTGGTGGTCGCGGAGTAGGAGGAGCGCTTGGCTGAGGATCTCTACAAAGTCCTGGGCGTCTCCAAGAAGGCCTCCGACGAGGAGATCAAGAAGGCCTACCGGAAGCTGGCGCGCAAGTACCACCCCGACCGCAACCCCGACGACCCGAAGGCCGAGGAGCGGTTCAAGGAAGTCCAGGGCGCCTACGACATGCTGTCCGATCCGGAGAAGCGCGAGCAGTACGACTCGGGCGGGATGTTCGCCGGCTTCGGCGGCCAGGGCGGTGGCTTCGGCGGGGGTGGGCGAGGCCAGGGCGGCTTCGGTGGCTTCGGGGCCGGCGACCTCGGCGACCTCTTCGGCGGCATCTTCAACCGCGGCGGCGGCCGCGCCCAGCGGCAGCAGGCGCGCGGCAGCGATCTCGAAACCGAGGTCAGTCTCAGCTTCGACCAGGCGATCAACGGGGCGCAGATCGCCGTCGCCGTGCCGAAGGCCGAGCGCTGCCAGACCTGCCACGGCAGCGGCGCCAAACCGGGCACCGCCCCGGTCACCTGTCCGCGCTGCGAAGGCCGCGGCGTCGACGCGCAGAGCCAGGGGTTCTTCTCGATCAGCCAGCCCTGCCCGCAGTGCGGCGGCGCCGGGCAGATCGTCGAGGACCCCTGCCCGACCTGCGGCGGCTCCGGCCTCACCCGGCAGACCAAGCGCTACAAGGTGAACGTCCCCGCCGGGGTCAAGGACGGGGCCCGGATCCGGCTCGCCGGCAAGGGCGAGGCCGGCCCGCGCGGCGGCCCCCCGGGCGACCTCTACGTGACGACTCGGGTTGCCGCCTCGCCCGTCTTCAGGCGCCTCGACGACGGCAACCTCGAGGTGACGGTTCCGATCAGCGTGGCGGAGGCGCTGCGGGGGGCGACGATCGAGGTGCCGACCCTGGACGGGACGAAGAAGATCAAGGTCCCGGCCGGGACCGGGCACGGCACGATCCAGCGGCTGCGCGGCGAGGGGCCGCCGCGACCGGGCGGCAACGGCCGCGGCGACATCCGCTACCGGCTCGAGATCGAGCTGCCGGAGGAGCTGACCGCCGAGCAGGAGGAGGCGGTCGAGAAGCTGGCCGAGACGCTGAACGGCTCCGACCCGCGGGCCGAGCTGCTGCGGAGGGCGGCAAGGTGAGCCCGGCCCGCGACGGCGACGGGCGGCGGATGGTGCGCCGCGAACGGATCGAAGCGACGATCGACGAGGAGCGCGGCGTCTACATGATCTCCGTCGCCGCCGAACTGGCCGAGATGCACCCGCAGACGCTGCGCGTCTACGAGGCGCGCGGCCTGATCCAGCCGAAGCGCTCGCCGAAGAACACCCGCCTCTACTCGCAGCGCGACGTCGAGCGGCTGCGCCGGATCCAGCAGATGACCTCGGAGCAGGGGTTGAACCTGGCCGGGGTCGAGACGGTGCTGGAGATGGAAGAAAAGCTCGAGCGGATGAAAGCCGAGCTGAAGCGGATGCGCGAGCGGGGCGCCAAGCCCGACGGGCAGGCCGAGCGCGGGGAGAAGAGCTGATGCAGCCGGACCGGTTCACGGTCAAGTCGCAGGAAGCGGTTGCCGCCGCGCAGCAGCTCGCCTCGCAGCGGCGCAATCCCGAGGTGGCGCCAGCCCACCTGCTGGTCGCCCTGCTCGATCAGGCCGACGGACTGGTCGTACCGATCCTGCAGAAGCTGGGCGCCGACGTCGGCGCGGTGAAGGCGCGGGCCAACGAGGCGGTCGAGGCGCTGCCGAAGCTGAGCGGCGAGGAGGCTCCGGAGGCGCGCCCGTCCTCAACCCTGGTCAAGGCCCTGCAGGCGGCCGAGAAGGAGATGGCGCGGTTCGGCGACGAGTACATCTCGACCGAGCACATCCTCTTGGCGCTGACCGACAGCGCCGCCGGGGTCGCCGACGTCCTCCCCGACCGCGGCTCGCTGGAGAAGGCGGTCGCCGAGGTGCGCGGACCGCACAAGGTCACCTCGCCCAACCCCGAGGACAGCGTCCAGGCGCTGGAGAAATTCGGCCGCGACCTGACCGCCGAGGCGGAGGCGGGCAAGCTCGACCCGGTGATCGGCCGCGACGAGGAGATCCGCCGCGTGATCCAGGTCCTCTCGCGGCGCACCAAGAACAACCCGGTCCTGATCGGCGACCCCGGCGTCGGCAAGACCGCGATCGTCGAGGGGCTGGCGCAGCGGATCGTCGGCGGCGACGTGCCCGAGAGCCTGCGCGATCGCCGCGTGATCGCGCTCGACATCGGCTCGCTGCTGGCCGGCTCCAAATACCGGGGCGAGTTCGAGGAGCGGCTGAAAGCGGTGCTCTCCGAGGTGCAGCAGGCGCAGGGGCAGATCGTCCTCTTCCTCGACGAGCTGCACACGATCGTCGGCGCCGGCGCCGCCGAAGGCGCGGTCGACGCCGCCAATCTGCTGAAGCCGATGCTGGCCCGCGGCGAGCTGCGCGCGGTCGGCGCCACCACCCTCGACGAGTACCGCAAGCACGTCGAGAAAGACGCGGCGCTGGAGCGGCGCTTCCAGCCGGTCCTCGTCGACGAGCCCGACGTCGGCGACACGATCGCGATCCTGCGCGGGCTGAAGGAGCGCTACGAGG
>DASVWY010000339.1:0-3869 GCA_036392975.1 Solirubrobacterales bacterium
AGACGCCGCCGCCTGCGTCTCTGGCGTGCGTTGTCGATAAGCCTCAGCATCTCCGGGACGACGGTGAACGCCAAGGCGAGGTAGCCCAGAGCCAGAGCCGAGAAATAGATCGCTCCATGCTCGGAGTTGGTGACCTGCATCACGACACAGGCCGTCAACAGAACGATGAACCAAGTCATCGGACTCGCTCCGACAATACGTTTCATAGATTGGAGAATACCTGAACGAGCAGCGCCACCAGGTAGAAGACGCTGCCGAGCACAAACCCGATGACGTTTCCCCACAGGATCGCCCGTTCACGACATCTGGGCTCCGCCCCCGCAAATGCAAGAAGGGCCAGCAGCGCTCCAGCGCCGGCGCTCGTAGCCAGGAAGTCGAGATCGAGCGTGTCGGGCCACGGATCCTCCACCCGCGGCAGGACCGCAAGAGCCAGCAGCCAAGGACCGATCGCTCGCACATCCCGACCCTGACCGCCGCCAGCGCACACGTGGCGCGCCAAACGTCAAATCTTCCGCCCACCTCCGCGATGTCTTTACGGCCGGACCCTTGTCATCTCGCGCAGCCGGGAGGGCCATCGAGACGAGCGTCGGGTGTCCCTCCGAACGTTTTGCGCGGGAGGAGGGGAGCACCAAGAGGCGACAGCCGTTGAACTCCAGATCGACGAGTTGCGAGTGAGGAGGGATGCCCGACGCTCGTCTCGCCGACCTTCGGCGACTACGGCTGCTGGACGACCGTAGCCGTATAGAGCAACCGCGCGTTCGAGTAGTAGCACCCGTAAGTCTTGGTTTTCCCCACGCCCTGATGGGGCCGCCCGGTCTGGATGTCCTCTTTGGAGGAGCAGTGGTCCGGTTTGCGGCTGCCCCGCCAGGTGTTGTCGTCTTCGACGTTGAAGGCGAACATCGGCGCCCAGGTCGGGATCGTCAGCGCCACGACCTGGCCCTGCAGGACCGAGAGCGGGTGGTCGAGGGCAAAGATCACGGTGCTGCCGAAGTAGCGGTTGAGCGTCTGCAGGGGGCTCTGCCGGACCAGCGTGTACTCGGGCGGCTTGGAGTCCTCGACGGGGCGCAGGACGCCGATCCGCGCCTGTGACGGTTTGCCGAGGAATTCGTTGAAGAAGCCGACCTCGTCGGTCGTTTTGGCGGTATCGGTGCGGGAGGGACGCGAGAGCGTGATCGACCAGGCGACTATCTTGCCGTCGAAGGGCACCTCGTAGGGCCGCGGCACGCCGCCGGCGATCGCCTGGAATCCGGTTACGTGCCCCTCGACCCGGCAGGGCACGACCTCGACGTTATTGACGATTTTGCCGGGGCAGGACGGCGGTGGCGTCGCGTCGGTGCGGCCGAGCACGACGACGCGGGCGGGCGCCGAGTCGGCGGCGCCGGGCCAGGCCGCAGCGACGGTCGCCGCCAGGAGGCAGCCAAAGGCCACCGCGACGAGGGCGCGGGCAGGGCGGGATGGGTTTTCGCCTGCTCTCAGCAAGATCTCAATCTGGCAACCCGCTCCCAGCGGAGGGGTTGCGCCCGGATTCTGCCCTTAGGCACGGGTTAAGGCCCCGTTCTCGGCGGACTGCACGATCCCTCCCCGGTAGGGTTGCCAGCCGAGATGGAGGCCTCGGATCGAAGCGACGATTTCATCCCCGCCGGGCTCGCCTCGCTGGGCGTCGAGGCGGACGAGACCGAGCTGGCGATGATCGCCGCTGTGCACGGAGTGTTCTGGCCGCCGATCCAGGGCCTGCTCGCACTCGACCTCGGCGATGTCGAGCCCGAGCGCAACCCGGACCTCTCGCAGGCGCCGCGGTGAGCACCGCGCTCGACCTCTCGCTGCGCGACCAGGCAGCTGCAATCGCCGCCGGCGAGGTCGATGCCGCCGAGCTGCTGGAGGCGAGCCTGGAGCGGATCGAGCAGCGCAACCCGGCGATCAACGCCGTCGTCGAGACCTTCCCCGAGCGTTCGCGGGAGATGCTGGCCGCGGCCCCGCCGGGGCCCCTGCACGGGGTGCCGGTTGTCGTCAAGGACGAGTGGCCGCTGCCCTGGCGGGCGCAGCGCTTCGGCGCCGCCGAACTGATGCGGCCGACGGCGCCCGGCGAGTCGGGCCCGTACCGTGCCCTGCGCGACGCGGGTGCCGTCGTCGTCGGCGTCGGCAACATGCACGAGCTGGGCGCGGGCAGCACCGGCAACGTCTCCGTCTATGGCCCCTGCCGCAATCCGTGGGACACGGAGCGTTGCCCCGGCGGCTCCTCGAGCGGGCCGGCGTCGGCCGTCGCCGCGCGGCTCGTCGCCGGCGCCGTCGGCGCCGACGGCCTCGGCTCGGTTCGCTTCCCGGCCGCCTACTGCGGCTTGACCGGCCTCAAGCCAACCTTCGGGCGCTCGGCGATGGAGGGCCACCACATGGCGCCGGTCACCGACCTGATCGTCTCCGGCCCGCTCTGCGCCGACGCCGCCGACTGCCGCCTGCTCGGCTCGGTCCTGTACGGGGAGGAGCTTGCGGCCGGCGACGCGTCGGGGCTGCGGATCGGCGTCGTCCGCGACCCGGTCTCCGAAGACGTGACGGAGGAGGTGCGCGAGGCCTGTGAGGGCGCGATCGAGGCGCTGCGGGAGGAGACGGGCGGCGAGGTCCGCGAGATCGTCCTGCCGGACCTGATCCCGGCCACCCTCGCCGCGATCCTCCTCATCAACGCGGAGGGCCTGGCCGGAACGACGCCCCAGCAGTTCAACGAACTCCATCCCGACCTGAGCCCGCTTGCCCGCGCGGTCCTCAAATACCGGCTGCTGCTGCCGGCGCCGGCGCTGGTGCAGGCCGATCGCCTGCGCACGCTGATGCGCCGCCGCCTGGCGGAGCTGTTCGAGCAGGTCGACGCGATCGCCTGGCCGACCGTGCCGGCGCCGGCTCCGCCGCTCGACCCCGCCATGGTCGAGCTGCCCTCGGGCGCCCACGGCGCCGACCAGGCGAACGTGCGCGGCGCCGCCCTCGCCAACTTGACCGGCATCCCCTCGATCAGCTTCCCGGTCGGACTCAGCGCCGAAGGCCTGCCGCTGGCGCTGCAGCTCCAGGCCGCCTGGGGGCGCGACGAGCTGCTGCTCGACGCCGCCGAGGCGTTCGAGCGGGCGAGCGATCGCCGCTGGGTGGACTCGAAGCCGCCCCTCGCCGAGGCCGAGCCGACGGAGGCCTAACGATGCCGGCGATCGTCGTCGAGGGCCTCGAGCGCAGCTTCGACGAGGTGCTTGCGGTGCAGGGAGTCGACCTCCAGGTCGAGGAGGGCGAAATCTACGGCTTCCTCGGCCCCAACGGGGCCGGCAAGACGACGACCGTGCGGATGCTGACGACGCTGCTGCTGCCGACCGGCGGGCGGGCGACCGTCGGCGGTCACGACGTCGTCAAGGAAGCGCGAGCCGTGCGCCGCGCGATCGGGGTCGCCCTGCAGGAGGCCGCCCTCGACCCGCTGATGACCGGCCGCGAGCTGATCCGCCTACAGGCGACGCTGCAGGGCATCCCCACCCGCGAGGGGCGGCGCCGGGCGGATGACCTGCTCGACCGCGTCGACCTCTCCGACGCCGCCGACCGGCGGATCGGCGGCTACTCCGGCGGGATGCAGCGCCGGCTCGACCTCGCGGCGGCGCTCGTCCACCAGCCCCGCGTCCTCTTCCTCGACGAGCCAACCACCGGCCTCGACCCGGTCAGCCGCAAAACGATCTGGGAGGAGGTGCGGGCGCTCAACGACGAGGGCACCCCCGTCTTTCTCACCACCCAGTACCTGGAGGAGGCGGACCAGCTGGCCGACAACGTGGCGATCATCGACCGCGGCAAGCTCGTCGCCGAAGGGACGCCGGAGTCGCTGAAAGCCGAAATCGGCAATCCCCACATCCAGCTGC
>DASVWY010000340.1:0-5472 GCA_036392975.1 Solirubrobacterales bacterium
CGGATCAGCTCCCGGCTCCGCCGCCCGGCTGTGCGGGCGAGCTCGGGTCCGACGGCTTGGCGGCCTTCTTGCGGCTGAACATGCCCAGCATGCGGTCGGTGACCATGAAGCCGCCGACGATGTTGATCGCGCCGAAGGCGATCGCGATCGCGCCGATCACGTACTCGAGCCCGTCGTCGGCGAAGCCAACCACGATCAGGCCGCCCAGCATCACGATGCCGTGGATCGCGTTGGTCTGCGACATCAGCGGCGTGTGCAGGGTCGTGGGCACCTTCGAGATCACCTCGAAACCGACGAAAACGGCGAGGACGAAGATCGTGATCTCGGTCATCAAGCTCATTTGGCGGCCCTCTCGTTCCTGATCTCGCCGCCGTGGGTGATGCAGGCGGCGGCGACGATGTCGTCCTCGAAGTCGACCTTCAGCCCGCCCTCCTCGTCGACCAGGAGGCCGAGCAGGTTCTCCAGGTTCTTGGCGTAGAGCTGCGAGGCCGGGCCCGGCATCTCGCTGGGGAGGTTGCGCGGGCCGACAACCTTGACGCCGTTCTCGACCACGGTCTGCCCCGCCTGCGTCAGCTCGCAGTTGCCGCCGCTCTCGGCCGCGAGGTCGACGATCACCGAGCCGGGCTGCATGGTCCGCACCGCCTCGGCGGTGATCAGCCGCGGCGCCGGCCGCCCGGGGATCGCCGCCGTGGTCACGATCACGTCCTGTTTGGCGGCGTTCTCGCCGATCGCCTCGACCACCTTGGCGTTCTCCTCGTCGGTCAGCGGCCGCGCGTAGCCGCCCTCGCCTTCGGCGTCGGGGATGAAGTCCAGTTCGAGCGGGCGGCCACCTAGCGAGGCGATCTGCTCCCAGGCGGCGCGGCGGATGTCGAAGCCGGTGACGATCGCGCCCAGCCGCTTCGCCGTCGCGACCGCCTGCAGGCCGGCGACGCCGGCGCCCAGTACGAGCACCTTGGCCGGCGGCACCGTGCCGGCAGCCGTGGTCATCATCCCGAAGAAGCGGCCCGACTCGCGGGCGGCGATCAGCGTCGCCGCGTAGCCGCCGGCGGCGGCCTGCGAGGAGAGGGCGTCCATCGCCTGGGCCCGCGTCGTCCGCGGGATCGCCTCCATCGCGAAGCTGGTCACGCCGGCCCCCGCCAGCGCCTTATTGGTCTCGGCCGAGGTCCAGGGGGCGAGGTGGCCGATCAGGACCTGGTTTCCGTTGAGGCGGCCGATCTCCTCGGCGCTGGGGGTCGCGACGCGGAGGACGACGTCGGCCCCCCAGCTAACCGAGGGGTCGCCGACCTCGGCGCCCGCCTCCTCGTACTGGGAGTCGGGGTGGCCGGCGGCGACGCCGGCTCCGGACTCGACGACGACCTCGAGCTTCTCGTTCTTGCGCAGCGACTTGACGGCGTCGGGCACCAGCGCAACGCGGCGCTCCCCCTCGGCGGTCTCTTTCGGCACTCCAATCTTCATAGCCCTGCGGCGCGGGAGCCTATGACAAGCGGCTAGGCGGGTGCTTCGACGCCGGCCAGCGCGGCCAGCCGCTCCAGCGTGTGCAGCTGCTCGCCCCGCTCGACATGGACGGGAGAGACGATCAGGCGGTCGATGCCGGCGCCGCGGAAGCGCTCGATCCGCTCCGCTACCTCGGCCTCGTTGCCGACCAGCGAGGTCGCCTCGACGATCTCGTCGGGCATCGCCGCGAAGGCGCCCTCGCGGTCGCCGTCCTGGAAGCGGCGCTGGACCTCGTCGGCGACCTCGCCGAAGCCGAAGCGGTGGGCGAGGTCGACGTAGAAGTTGGTCTTGCGGCTGCCCATGCCGCCGAAGTAGAGGACGAGGCCCGCCTTGACCACGTTCTTCGCCGCCTCCAGGTCGCCGTCGATCGCCACCTGCAGCGTGGGGGAGACCTCGAGGTCGGACCGCTGCCGCCCGCCCTTGGCAAAGCCCGCCTCCAGATGCTCGCCCCAGGTCTGCTCGAAGGCGTCGACGCTGAAGAAGATCGGGATCCAGCCGTCGCAGATCTCGGCCGCCATCTCAACCGATTTGCGGCCGATCGCGCCGACGAAGACCGGGATCCGGCTGCGCTGGGGGTGGAAGTTGAGCTTCAGCGGCTTGCCCTCGCCGCCCGGCAGCGGCAGCTGGTAGTGCTCGCCCTGGTGCTCGAGCTTGCCCTCGCGGGCGACGATCTCGCGCACCACTTCGATGTACTCGCGGGTCCGCCCCCACGGCTTCGCGTAGGGGACGCCGTACCAGCCCTCGGAGACCTGCGGGCCGGAGGGCCCGAAACCGAAGATGAAGCGCCCGCCCGACAGTTTGTCGATCGTCGCCCCGGCCATCGCCGCGGCGGCCGGCGGCCGCGCCGGCACCTGCAGGATCGCGGCGCCGAGGTTGATCGTGGTCGTCTGCGGCGCCAGCCAGGCAAGCACGCTGACCACGTCGGAGCCGTAGGACTCGGCCGCCCAGACCGACTCGAAGCCGGCGCGCTCGGCCGCCTGGACGACCTCGAGCGCGTCCTCACCGGCGGGGCCGATGCCCCAGTAGCCGAGGTTCAGTCCGAGCTTGAGCGACATCCGACTCGGACCCTATTGAATAGGGAGCCTTGGCAGACACCGCCATACAGCAGAGCCGAGCGAGCGAGGCGGCGCAGGGGCTGTCCGCCGCCGAGGCCGCCAAGCGCCTGCGCAAGCTCGGCCCGCCCCGGGAGAGCTCTTCGCGCTCGACGGCCAGCATCGTCGCCGGCAACGTCTTCACCCTCTTCAACGCGATCATCGGCTTCTTCGGTGTGCTGATCCTCTCCCTGGGCCTGCTCGCCGACGCCGCCTTCCTCGGCATCGCGATCGTCAACTCCTACATCGGCATCCGCCAGGAGCTGAAGGCGAAGCGGACGCTTGAGGAGCTGGCGGTGCTGGTCGCCCCCCACGCCAAGGTCGTGCGCGACGGCGCCATCCTCAGCCTCCTCGCCGACGAAGTCGTCCCCGGTGACGTCGTCGCGGTCGAGCCCGGCGACCAGCTGGTCGCCGACGGCGAGGTGATCGCCAGCCGCGGCCTGACCGTGGACGAGTCGCTGCTGACTGGCGAGTCCGACGGGGTTCGCAAGGAGCCCGGCGAGCGGGCGCTGTCGGGGTCCTTCGGCATCTCCGGCTCCGGCCGCTACCGGGTCGACGCCGTGCGCGAGGAGAGCTACGCGGGCCGGCTGGCCGGCGAGGCGAAGACCTTCCGCCACCCGCCCTCGCCGCTGCAGAACGAGGTCAACCAGGTGATCGTCGCCTGCACCTACGCGATGGCGCCGCTGGCGGCGCTCCTGCTGCTGACTTTCCAGATGCGCGGCACCGACCTGATCGAGTCGGCGCAGACGGCGACCGCGGGACTGGTGACCCTGATCCCGGAGGGCCTGGTGCTGCTGATGAGCGTCACCTTCGCGGTGGCGGCGGTGCGGCTGGCCCGCAAGGACACCCTGGTCCAGCAGATGAGCGCGACCGAGAGCCTGGCCGCCGTCGACACGATCTGCGTCGACAAGACCGGGACGCTGACCGACGGTGAGCTGCGGCTGCTGGGGATCGAGGTCGGTGACGGGATCGACCCCGAGGAGGCGCAGGCGGCGCTGGGCCGCTTCGCGGCGAGCGCCGGCGACCGCAACCGCACCCTGGAGACGATCGCGGGCGCCTTCCCCGGCCAACCGAGCCGGGTCGGCGGCGAAGTGCCCTTCTCCTCGCGCTGGAAGTGGAGCGGGCTGCGCCTCGGCCGCAGCAGCTACGTGCTCGGCGCCCCCGACGTGCTGGCCCAGGCCGGAGCGCTCGACCTGCCGCCGGGGCTGGCGCGCAAGCTGGAGCGGGAGACGGCGGCGGGGCGCCGCGTCGTCGCCTTCGGCGAGGCGAGCGAGCCGCTCCCCGAGGACGCCGCCGCCGCGCCGCCGCCCCGGCTGAAGCCACTGGCCCTGGTGGTGCTGGAGGAGACGCTGCGGCCCGACGCCGCCGAGACGATCGCGTTCATCCGCGAGGAGGGCGTCGATTTGAAGCTGATCTCCGGCGATGCGCGGGCGACGGTGACCGCGGTCGCCTACGCGGTCGGAGTGCCCGCCGAGGCCGGCGTAATCGACGGCTCCGACCTGCCCGACGATCCGGAGGGGTTGGCCGAGGCGGCGCAGCGCCACACGATCTTCTGCCGGATCGCGCCCGAGCAGAAGAAAGCGCTGGTCGAGGCGCTGCGGGCGAGCGGCCGCTACACGGCGATGATCGGCGACGGGGTCAACGACGTGCCGGCGCTGAAGCAGGCGCGGCTGGCGGTGGCGATGGGGTCGGGCGCGCAGGTGACCAAGGGGGTCGCCGATGTGGTGCTGCTCAAGGACGAGTTCGCGCGGCTGCCCGAAGCGGTCGCCGAGGGGCGCCGGATCGCCCGCAACATCCACCGCCTCGGCCGCCTCTACCTGACCAAGAGCGTCTACGCGGCGGCGCTGATCCTGCTCGTCGCCGTGCCGGGCTTCGGGGCCTTCCCCTTCCTGCCCCGCCACCTGACCCTGGCGGTCTTCCTGACGATCGGCTTTCCCTCCTTCGTGCTGGCGCTGGCGCCCTCGGATGGGCCGCTTTACCGGGGACGCCTGCTGCGGGCGCTCGCCGCCTTCGCGGTCCCGGCCGGACTGGCAACCGCGCTCGGCTCGATCCTCTGCTTCTTCCTCGTCGACACCGTCTTCGGCGGCTCGCTGGAGGCAGGGCGGACGGCCGCGACGACGACGCTGATCGTGCTCGGCCTCTGCTTCGTGCTCTTGCTGGAGCGTGGCCCCGGCCGCGAGCACATCGCGATCCAGAGCTACATGCTGGCGATGGTCGCCGGCCTCGGCGCGCTCTTCGCGCTGATCCTCGCCGCCGCCCCGGTGCGGGATTTCTTCGAGATGACCCTGCTCAGCGCCGGCCAGTGGTTCGTGGCCCTGCTCTGCGCGGCGATCGGCTTGACGATCGCCAGCCTGCTCTGGCGGCTGGGGATAATCGAGCGTCTCGAAGACTCGACCGATTCCCATAAGTAACTCCAACCGTGGCATAATCGAACTTACTTGACTGCCAGTCCGGTCAATGAATGGGAGGCTGGGGCGCGTCCGGGTTCGCGCACCCTCGAAATGCTGGCGTCTTCGATCAGCTGCCAGATCCTGCGCTCCCTCTCCGCCGGCCCGAGGGGTCTGACCGAGCTGGGCGACGACCTCGGCTCGACGATCGAGATCCCCGGCTGCGACTGCGAGCACACGGAAGCGCGGATCACCCCCTCGGGGCAGGAGATGCTGTTCGTCAGCGAGACCCTCGAAGACTGGCTGGCCCAGGCGCCGAGCGGTCTGCTGCCGTTCGGCGGCGACGGCGCCACCGAGGCGATCGAGGCGCTCGCCGACAGCTGGTCCTCGACCATGCTGCACTCCTTGGCGACGGGCCCGCGCTCGCTCGACGAGCTGGACGGCGCCAGCGGCGCGGCAGGCCACCCGGCGACCGAGCGCTGCCTCGACGCGATGCGCCT
>DASVWY010000341.1:0-4584 GCA_036392975.1 Solirubrobacterales bacterium
GCCACGCGCTCGGTGACCGCGTCATGGCCGTGACCCGCTTCGGCGGCCAGGCCGAGCTGGTCACGGTCGCCGCCGAGCAGGCGCTGCCGCTGCCGGAGCGGTTCAGCTTCGAGCAAGGCGCCGCCTTCCCGGTCAACTACGGCACCGCTTACGCGGCGCTGACGATCATGGGCAGCCTGCGCGAGGGCGACCGGGTCCTGATCCACGCCGCGGCCGGCGGCGTCGGCATCTCCGCCACCCAGCTCGCCCGCAACGCCGGCGCCGTCGTCTTCGGAACCGCCTCGGCCTCCAAGCACGAGGCGATCCGCGCTCAGGGAGTCACCCACGCGATCGATTACCGTACGCAGGACTTCGCCGAGGAGGCGATGCGGATCACCGGCGGCGAGGGCGTCGACCTGATCCTCGACGCGCTCGGGCCGACCACGTTTCGCAAGGACTACCGCCTGCTGCGACCCGGCGGGCGCCTTGTCATGTACGGGCTGTCGGAGACGACCGACGCCGGCAGGCGCAACCTGCCGGCGACCCTGAAGGCGCTCGCGAAGATGCCGCTGGCGACGCTGCCGTGGTGGAAGAGTCTCGCCGCGATGAACGAGAACAAGGGGGTCTTCGGCCTCAACGTCTTGAAGTGGTGGGACAGCGAGGGACACCTCGACCGGCTCACCGCGCCGCTGATGGCGGACCTCGAGCAGGGCCGCCTGGAGCCGGTCGTCGCCGCCTCCTTCCCCTTCGAGCGCGCCGGCGAGGCGCACGAGTTCATCGCTGCCCGCCGCAACGTCGGCAAGGTGGTGCTGTTCCCTTAAATGGAAGCCTCGACCCACCTCGTGGCGGGGACAGACCGTCGATGAAGAAAGCAATCCTGATCTTGCTCGCGACCGTGGCGCTGATGGCGCCGTCGCTCGTCCCTGCCCAGACCCCGACGTTCACCGTGCTCCTCGCCGGCGGTGCCGCATCGAACGTGATCCACATCTGGCTCACCCCGGACGGCCGCAATTACGTCATCGACTCGATCGTCCCGCTCGAGGTCGGCGGCACGATCTGCGGCAACCCGGAAGGCAATCCAAATGAGTTGATCTGCCCGGCCCCGATGATCGCCGGCTTCGAAATCAACGCCGACGGCGGCGACGACAGGATCTCGGTCGGCAAGGACGTCTCGATCCCGGTCACGATGCGAGGTGGGTCCGGGCGCGACGTCCTACTCGGCGGCTCCGGGCCGGACAAGCTGATCGGCGGCGCCGGCGACGATCGCCTGGTCGGCTGGCGCGGCGATGACCTGCTCGCCGGAGGAGCCGGTAGCGACGTTCACATCGCCGGCCTCGGCGACGACGTCGTCCTCAGCGGTCCCGGCAACGACGTCGTCCGCGAGGGCCCCGGCGACGACATCGTCAGGCGCGTCCACGGGAAGTAATCCGCCCACCGACGAAGAAGAGAGCGACGAGGAAGCCGAGCAGCGAGAGCGCCGCGTCGAGCCGGAAGGCCGCCTGGATGCCGTCGATGAAGGTCTCCTGGGAGGAGAAGACGGTCGTGGTCAGGCCGAGGCCGATCGAGCCGCCGGCGATCTGGAACATGTAGATGATGCCGCCGGCGAGGCTGGTCTGGGACTCGTCGACCGAGGTGACGCCGGCGGTCGTCGCGGTCGGGTAGAAGCTGCCGATTCCGATCCCGAGCACGACCATCCCGGCGATCAGCGAGCCGTAGCCCGAGTCGGCATCGGCGAGGGAAAAGAGGAAGGGCGCGATCGCGATGCAGGCGGAGCCGATCGAGACGAGCAGCTTGGCGCCGAGGCGGTTGTAGAGCGGCCCGGCGACAAAGGAGACGAGGGCGAAGACGGCGAGGAAGGGCAGCATCCCGACACCGGCCTCCAGCGGCGTGTAGTCGAGGTGCTTCTGCATGAACTGCGGCAGGTAGAGCAGGGCGGCGAAGAAGGTCGCCGACATGAAGAGGATCGCCAGGCAGGAGGCGCGGAAGCTCTCGTTGCGGATCACCTGGCGCGGGACCAGCGCGCTCATCCCGGCCCGTCGCTCGATCGGCAGGAAGGCGATCAGCAGGACCGCGGTCAGCGCCAGCAGCCCGATCGTCTTCGGATCGCCCCAGCCCCAGTCGTCGACCTGATCCAGCGCCACCAGCAACGAGACGAGGCCGACCGAGAGGGCGGCGATGCCGGCGTAGTCGATCCGCCGCTCGCCCGCCTCCGGCTCCCTCACCGTGACCAGGTAATAGGTGATGAGGACGGCGAGCACCGAGATCGGCACGTTGAGGAAGAAAATCCAGCGCCAGCTCAGCAGGTCGGTGAGGACGCCGCCGATCAGGGGGCCAAGCGCGTTTCCGAGCCCCGCCGCGCCGATGATGATGCCGCCGGCGAGGCCCGCCTTCTCCTCCGGCAGGAGCTCGTAGGTCATGCCGAGGATCGCGGGCCACATCAGGGCGCCGCCGATCGCCATCAACACACGGCTGGCGATCAGCCAGGTCTCCGTCGGCGCCGCCCCGCCCAACGCCGACATCGAGGCGAAGATCGCCGTGCCGACGAAGAAGGCCCGGCGCCGACCGAACATGTCGGCGAGGCGACCGCCGGTGACGATCAGCACCCCGAACGTGAGGGCGTAGGCGTTGATAACCCACTGGATCGTGTTGACGTTGGTGTCGAAGTCCTGCTCCATCGTCGGCAGGGCGACGTTGATCGCCGAGAAGTCGTTGGCGATGACGACGACGCTGATGCCCATCGCCAGCAGCGCCAGCCAGTTGGCGCGGGGGGTGGCGACGGAGCCGGACTCCATGGCGCGGCAGCTTATGCGGGCTCGTCGGCGTGCGCTAACCTGCGGAGGCCAATGGCCCACCGGCTCGACAGCCTGGCGCTTCTCCTTCTCCTCCCCCTTCGGGGGGAATAGCGCTGGGCGGCGCGAGAGCCGCGAGAGACAAGGTCATTCGGTTCAATTGGAGAAGGAGGTAAGTCCAGTGGCACCAGCACACGACGCAAATCGCGTCCACATCTTCGACACCACCCTGCGCGACGGCGAGCAGTCGCCGGGCATCTCGCTGAACACGGCCGAGAAGGTCGAGATCGCGCAGCAGCTGGCGCGGCTCGGGGTCGACGTGATCGAGGCCGGCTTCCCGATCACCTCGCCCGGCGACTTCGAGGCGGTCGAGGCGATCTCCCGGGGCGTCGAAGGGCCGACGATCTGTGGGCTGGCTCGCACCCACAAGGCCGACATCGACGCCGCCTGGGGGGCGATCCGCGACTCGCAGCGCCCGCGTATCCACACCTTTATCTCCACCTCCGACATCCACATCGAGCACCAGCTCCAGACCGACCGCGAGGACGTCAAGGGACAGGCCCGCGCCGCGGTGGCGCTGGCGAAGTCCTACTGCGAGGACGTCGAGTTCTCGCCGATGGACGCGACCCGCGCCGACGTCGAGTTCACCGCTGAGGTCTGCGCGATCGCGGTCGAGGAGGGCGCGACCGTGGTCAACATCCCCGACACGGTCGGCTACACGACCCCCGAGGAGTACGCGGAGTACTTCCGCCGCCTCTACGAGCTGGTTCCGACCCTGCGCAACGTCGAGACCTCCGTTCATTGCCACGACGACCTCGGGCTGGCCGTCGCCAACTCCTACGCCGGCGTGCTGGCCGGCGCCCGCCAGGTCGAGTGCGCCGTCAACGGAATCGGCGAGCGCGCCGGCAACTGCTCGCTGGAGGAGATCGTGATGCTGATCCGCACCCGCGAGGACACGCACGGCCTGACGACCGGCGTCAACAGCCGCGAGCTGGCGCGGACCAGCCGCATGATCTCGCGCCTGACCGGCTACCAGGTGCAGCCGAACAAGGCGGTGGTTGGCCGCAACGCCTTCGCGCACGAGTCCGGCATCCACCAGGACGGCGTGCTGAAGGAGCGCACCACCTACGAGATCATGGACGCGACCGAAGTCGGGCTGGAGTCGAACTCGATCGTGCTCGGCAAGCACTCCGGCCGCCACGCGCTCCGCGACGCGCTGGAGCAGCTCGGCTTCCAGGTCGAGGGCAACGCTCTGAACGCCGCCTTCAAGCGCTTCAAGGAGATCGCCGATCGCAAGAAGCAGGTGACCGCGCTCGACCTGGAGGCGATCGTCTCCGACGAGATGCGCGAGCGCGAGGACGCCCACGAGCTGGCCTGGTTCGAGGTCGAGGCCGGCTCCCGGCGCGAGCCGCTGGCCCGGGTTGCAGTCAAGCTGCCCTCCGGCAAGGAGGCGGTCGCGGAGTCGAGCGGCGACGGTCCCGTCGACGCGATCTTCCACGCGATCCAGAAGGCGACCGGCACCGAGTGCGAGCTGCGCCAGTACACGGTCGAGGCGGTGACCGGGGGGGAGGACGCCCTCGGCCAGGTGACCGTGATGCTGCGAGCCGCCGGCCGTCTCGCGACCGGCCAGGGTGTAGCGACCGACATCCTCGAGGCCTCCGCCCGCGCCTACGTCCGCGCCCTCTCCAACGCCCTCGAGGGCGCCGCGATCCGCGAGGCCGAGGCAGCAACCGCCGAGGCAGCGGTCGAACGCACCCCAGGCCCCTGAGCATGGGACGTGCCGGTAGTTAACCACCCATAGGGTGGGTTAACTACC
>DASVWY010000342.1:0-4552 GCA_036392975.1 Solirubrobacterales bacterium
GGGAGTTAACCCACCATATGGGTGGTTAACTCCCGGCACGTCACTCGGGGCGCATCGCGTAGGGTTTCCCGCCGTGCCGCTGAGCGACGACCAGAGGGCGCTGCTGCGACTGCTCGCACAGCGCGAGGAGGGCTATGAGGACATCGCGGCGCTGATGGGGCTGAGCGTCGGCGAGGTGCGGAGCCGGGTCAGAGGCGCGCTCAGCGCGTTGGACGAGGGCGGTCAGGCCGCGGGTCCTGTCGCGGGGCGGGGCACCACGTCCTCGCGGGCTGCGGGCGAGGAACCCCGCCCCGCGCCACCCGCGGCAGAGATGTCTCCCCCATCACCCCCGCGCCCTGGCCCAATCGAAGCGGAGCAGCGCGTGGCCCGGCCCGCCCCGCCTGCGGAAAGCAGCGGCAGGGAGAACGGGCTGACCCTGCCCAAGGGCAGGCGGCTATGGGAGCTGATCGGCGGCGCCGTGCTGGTGCTGCTGATCGTGCTCTTCGCGACTGGGGCGATCGACATCGGCGGTGACGACGGCTCCGACGACCCCGGCTCGACGCTGCAGGGCAACCTCGACACGGCCAACGGCAAACTGACGCAGGCCGTCCTGGAGCCGGTCGGCGACGGCGATGGCGAAGGCCAGGCGCTATTCGGCAGGCTCGGCAAACAGGTGGTCCTGCAGGTCCTCGCCGAAGGGCTCGAGCCGAGCGCCAGCGGCGAGAACTACGCGATCTGGCTCTACCGATCGCCCAAACTGGCGCTGCGCATCGGGGCTGTGAACGTCCCCGAGAACGGCAAACTCGCGGCGCGCTTCCCGGTGCCGACCGAACTGCTGGCGCTCGTCGCCAGCGGCTCCTTCCGTCAGATCCAGATCTCGCAGACGCCCACCGCTGCCTACAAAGCCGAGGTCGCCGTCGCCAAACGCCAGCAGCGCCTGCCGCGCTACACCGGCGAGACCGTGCTCAGCGGCGAGATCGTCGGTCCGCTTGTCCAAGCCGGCGCCAAAGGAAGCTAGCTCGCGGGCAGCAGCTTGCGGGGGTTCATGATGCCGGCGGGGTCGAGCCGCTCCTTGACGGCGCGCAGGGCGTCGAGGCCCAGCGCCCCGACCTCGGCCTCCATGTAGGGGGCGTGGTCGCGGCCGATCGCGTGGTGGTGGGTAATGGTCGCGCCGTTGGCGACGATCGCCTCCGAGGCGGCGCGCTTCACGGCCCGCCACTGCTCCAGCTCCGCCCCGCGGCGGGCGCGGGCGATGAAGGTGTAGTAGAGGGAGGCGCCGTCGGCGTAGGCGTGAGAGAGATGGCAGAGCACCAGGCCCGGCGTGCCCTGGGCGGCGAGCGCGTCGCGGATCGCCGTCCCGACCGCCGCCCGCAGTGCGCCCAGCCGGCCCCAGGTGTGCGAGGTCTCCAGCGTCTCGACGATCGCGCCGGCGTCCATCAGGGTGTCGCGCAGGTATGGGCCCTGAAAGCGACCGTGCTCCCAGGAGCGTCCGGCGGCCTGTCCGAGATAGGCGGCACCGTCGCGGCGAAGCTGGCGCACGGTGAGGGCGCGGCGCCGGGCGACCGACTCCTCGTCGCCCTCGACCCCGACCACGATCAGACAGCCGTCGCCGCGGCGGCGCAGATCGAGGTAGCGCCCGAACAGCGTCCCGGCGATCCCGCGCGGACCGGAGAGCGCCAGCGACGCTCGCGTCTCTTCCTCGTCGGAGACGCGGATGACGGTCGGCAGCCCGGGCCCCTGCGCCAGCGCCCGCACGATCTCGACGCCCGCCTCGAAGCTCTCGGCCATCCACCCCTCGTAGCGCCGCACCGCCGGCGCCGGGCGGACCCGCACCGTGACTTCGGGGATGACGCCGAGGACCCCCTCGGAGCCGACGATGAGCTCGCGCAGCGAGGGCCCGGCGGCGGTGTGTGGCGTATCGAGGGTTCGCAGCTCTCCCGCCGGCGCGAGCAGCCGCACGGCGCTGACGATGTCGTCGAAGCGCCCGTAGCCGCTCGATGACTGCCCCGCCGAGCGGGTCGCCGCGAAGCCGCCGATGGTCGCGTACTCGAAGGACTGAGGGAAGTGACCGAGGGTGAAGCCGTGGCCGGTAAGCGCCGCCTCCGCCTCGGGCCCCCGCAGCCCGGCTCCGAGCCGCGCGGTGAGCGAGCGATCGTCGACCTCGACCCTCCGCAGGCGCGAGAGGTCGAGGCTGACCAGTCGACCATGCGACCCGCGCAGCGGCTCAATCCCGCCAACCACACTGGTGCCGCCGCCGTAGGGGACGACGGCGATGCCCTCCGCGGCGCATACCTCCAGCGTTCGTCCCACCGCGGCGGCGTCGGCCGGCAGGAGCACCGCGTCAGGCGCCGCCTCCAAGCGACCGCTGCGCAGCCGCACCAGGTCGGCGAAGCCGCGACCGGTCGCGTGCCGGACCCGGTCCTCGGCACCGGTGAAGACGAACTCGGCGCCAACCGCCTCGATCAACGCCGGCGGCAGCGGCTCGGGTCCAGGCAACTCGACTTCCTCCAGCGACCCCGCCCGCGGCGACGGCTCCAGCTCACCGATCCACTCGCGCAGCCGCGCCTGCGCCTGATCGTCGAGCTCGGGCGAGATTGCCGGGTCCCCCCAGCCCCACCACTTCGAGTCTCGTCGCGGCTCGATCAAGGCCCCGCTCTCATCGCGAAGCCCCAAGCGCGTTCTCGATCCCGTCCAGCGCTTCCTCCAGGATCTTGCCCTGACCCCCGCGCATCATCGTCCCGCCGAGCCGGGAGAGGCCCCGCAGGGTCTGGTTCGAGGCAAGCGAGACCTCGGTGCCCCCGCCGTCGGCCCGCAACCCGATCTCCACCGTCGAGCTGCGCAGGTGGCGCTCGAACGGCGTTCCCTCCAGCTGCTGCTCCCAGACGTAGCGCTCGCCGTCGGCGGCGCTGATACAGCGGTAGTCGGCGCGGACGCCGCGTCCCTGCGCCGTCTCCAGCACCATCGTCCACTGGCTGCGACGGCCGCCGGGCTTGCGGTCGACCCCCTCGACCCGGGTCGCGTTAGGCCACCAGCGCGGCAGGTTGTAGGGGTCGGTGACGAGATCCCAAACCTCGCCGGGCGGCGCCGCGACGGTCCGGCTGCGGGTGACCCGGGGCATCGAGGGCTGCGCCCTCAGTCTCCGGCGAGGCGGCGCAGGTCGCGCACCAGCAGCAGGTGCTTCAGGTGGCTGACCGTCGCGGCCAGGCTCTCCAGGCTCTCCAGCGCCTCCTTGCGGCGCTCGGGGTTGCGCGACCGCAGCGACGGACCGAGCAGCGCTTCCAGCAGCTGCGACTCGCGGTCTGCGGAGGAGCGGAAGACGCGCAGGTTGCGCGCCCCGACCCCGACCCGGGACAGCTCATTGGCGGCGCGGACGATCTCGCGATCGGTCTCGTCGTAGACGGTCTTGCCATCGCGCTTCTCGGGCTCGACGATGCCGAAGTTCTCCAGCTCGGCGATCAGCTCGGCGCGGGCGCCGGTCTCCTCGATCAGCTCGTCGAGGCCGAGGTAGGCGTTGGAGGTGTTGACGAGGATCGCCCGTCGTACCGCCCCCGCCGCGGGGCGCCGGTCGCCGCCGCTGCCGGAGAAGTCGAGGTCGCCCCCGGCCGCCAGCTCCTGGCGGATCACCCGCAGCGGCAGGAACTCGTCGCGTTGCAGGCGCAGGATCGTCCGCAACCGCTCGACGTCGGACTGGCTGTAGAGGCGATAGCCGCCGGGCGTGCGCCGGGGGCTCAGCAGCTTCTGGTCCTCCAGGTAGCGGATCTTCGAGATCGAGATGTCGTCGAACTCGCCCTGCAGGATCTTGCAGACGGCGCCGATCGTCAGCGCCTTGCGGGGTCGGGAGTCCCGCTGGCGGTGCTGTTGCTCGGAGACGGCCATGGCGCTTCCTACTTCTCCAGGTAGCTGAGCTTGTACTTGCCGACCTGAATCTCGTCGCCGTCGGCCAGCCGGTGCGACTCGATCCGGCGGCGGTTGACGTAGGTCCCGTTGAGCGAGCCGAGGTCGTCGATGTAGAGGCCGTCGCGGCGCCGCACCAGCAGCGCGTGATTACGGGAGACGGTGACGTCGTCGAGGAAGACGCCGGCGTCGGGGCTGCGGCCGATGCTGACCCGCTCCTCGGAGACGCTGAAGCTCTCCCCCGCGCGGCCGCCGCCGGAGCGGATCACCAGCGCGGCGCCGCTCTCGGAGACCACCTCGTCGATGTCGACCGGCGTCATCTCGCCGGTCTCGTCGACCCGGTAGGTCATCGTCGTCGGGTCCTCGCCCTCTTTCGGGCCGCCGAGGTACGCACCGCATTTCTGGCAGTAGTTGGCTCCCTCGGGGTTGGCGAACCCGCACTCGGGACAGTGGACTGCGCTCATCGCTATCCCCGGCGCTCAGGCGGCGGAGTCGTCCTCCGCGGGCGGCACCTTGCCGGCGAGGATCTCGGTCAGCTGCTCGACGTCGTCGCCGGGCGTGACGCAGCGGGGTCGTGCGCCTGGCTCGCCGCCCAGTCTGAGGTATGGCGGTCCGGGGTCCGGTGGGCGACGCTTGATCTGTCGGCGTCCTACAAGTCGGTGTTCGACACGATGCTGCC
>DASVWY010000343.1:0-3884 GCA_036392975.1 Solirubrobacterales bacterium
CAACACCCGGCCCCGCCACGCGCCGGTCTGGGCGGCGCGGGGCGCGGCGCGGACGAGGATCGCCCCCGCCCCCTTCTCCAGGTCGGCGCCGACCTCGGCCGCGCGGGCGACGATGTCGCCGCGGTCGGTCACCTGGCGGGCGAAGACCGCGGCGACGAATACGCCCGCCACCTCCTCGCTCTCCCACTCGGGCGCCCGCGAGCGCTCCAGCTCCAGCGCCAGCAGGGTCGTCACCATCCGCGCCATCGCCGGGTCGGGCGCGGTCGCGGCGCGGTAGCGCAGCTCCCCCACCTCGCTGTCGGCGACGCGGAGCTCCACCGTCGTCACCCGCCCGCCGCCGGCCAGCAGCTTGCGCTCCTGATCGGGCGAGGCGCCGGCGACAGCGAGGACGGCGCCGGAGCGGTCGATCAGCGCCACGCTCGCATCGAGCACCCGGGCCGCGGCTCGCGCCACGGCCGGCAGGCCGGCGCCGGACTCGACCGCCTCCGAGAGCGTGTCGAGCGCCTCGACGTCTTTGGAAACCGCGGTCATCGGGTCAATTATCAGCAGGAATGCGGCAACGGACCGCGGCGGGCCGTCCGTGCAGACGCCGTCGCGCGTCCCGGCTCAGCCGAGCAGGCGCGAGAGCTCGTCGTAGTAGTAGACGACCGCCAGCCCGACCACGACTCCGGTCAGGACCAGGGCCACGAGGACGATCACCGAGAGCGCGCCGGCCACCGCCTTCTCCCAGAGCCGTCCGTAGGAGCTGACCGCGGGGACGAGGATCAGGCCGACGAAGGCGGCGAGGCTGATCGCAGCGGCGACCGCGAAGAGGACGTACTCATCCTCGATCCTCTGCAGGGCGAGGGGGATCGCTTGCAACGCCGGCGGCAACACCGACCCCATTCTGTCGCACCGTGGAGATGACGAGCGCCACCGCGGCGCAGAAGGAGAAGGCGGCGGTGCCCAGCGCCCAGCCGGCGTTGACGTCGCTGAGGTAGTGGACGTCGAGGTAGACGCGGGAGAGGCCGACGAGGGCGGTAAGCCCTATCCCCACCACCGTTACGAGCGCGCCTCGCGCCATTCCCGGGCGAAGCCGCATCACGATCGTCACCGCCAGCCAGAGGTAGAAGGTCGAGTAGGCGGCATGGCCGCTCGGGAAGGACGAGCCGGAGACGTCGACCAGGCCGCCCTGCGGGCGCGGGCGGTCGATCGCGTCCTTGATCTCGTGCACGCCGGCGAAGGTCAGCCCCAGCCCGACGACCAGCACCCCCAGCTCGGCCCAGCGGCGACGGGCGGCGAGGAGGACGCCGCAGATCGCCGCCAGCGGGAAGACCACGGCGGAGGAGCCAAGCACGGCGATCGCCTCGGCGAGGTCGACGAGCCAGCCGGTGCGCAAGCTTTCGACGACGTCGATGGCGGTCATGTCCCCCGGCGTCGGGCCGGCGTCGCCGCTGACGATCGAGGTGTAGGCGACGAGGACGAAGCCGGCGACGGCGAGGATCGACATCAGCGAGGTGAACTCGAGCCCGAAGGTGCCGCCCGGCGTGACCCGGGCCCAGAGGAAGCGCAGTTGCGGCTGGAAGCGCCGCACCAGGACGACCAGCCAGCGGGCGATCGCGTGCCCCTCCATCCAGCGCACAGCGGCGCGCCGGTTCTCCGCGGCCCGGAAACGGCGGTAGAGGTAGATCGAGCCGACCGCGACCGCGATCAGGACGCCGAGCAGGAAGGCGCCCCGTCCCGCGTACTTGGCGGCGCTGTCGATGCTGCGGGAGAAGAGGTAGCCGATCAGGATGTGGGCCGAGGACCAGATCCCGGTGCCGAGGATGCTGTAGGGGACGAAGTCGCGGTAGCGCATCCCCGAGCTGCCGGCGATGAACGGCGCCAGGGCGCGGACGATGCCGACGAAGCGGCCGATGAAGATCGTCTTGCCGCCGTGCCGGGAGAAGTAGTCCTCGACCCCTTCGAAGCGCTCGTGGCTGAGGCCGAAGCGCGGTCCCTGGCGCATCACGAAGTCGCGCCCGAGGCGGCGGCCGACGAGGAAGCTGGTCGTATCGCCGGCCCAGGCGGCGAACCAGGCGATGCCGATCAGGATGTAGACGTCGATCGCCCCCTGGCCGGCGACGGCGCCGCCGAGCAGCATCGTCGTCTCCCCGGGGACGACCAGCCCGACGAAGGCTCCCGTCTCGGCGAAGGCGAAGACGCCGACCAGAAGGTAGGTCCAGGCGCCGAGGGTGTTGGAGATGTCCTCCAGCAGCTGCTGGAGTTCGTCGTGGGGGACGACGCGACTGATCAGGTAGTAGACAGCGGCGACGGCGACGGCAATCGCGAGGATCGCGAGTCGGCGCCGGCGGCGGTCCTTCGGCAGGGCGATTTTCATCCGCCGCAGAGTCTCAAGGAGCGCGGCCGGCTTCGCAGACGATCGCGTCGTCGCGGTCGAGCCGGGCCGCCGCCCGCTTTGCCTCCGCCAGGCTGGGGAAAAGCCCGAAGGCGGTCGGCCCGGAGCCGGTGAGGAGGGCGAGCGGAGCGCCGACCTCTCGAAGCGCGTCGAGCGCGGCGCCGATGTCGGGCCGCAGCGAGCGGGCGGCGGGCTCGAGGTCGTTGGCGAGGAGCTCGACGTACTCGAGCGGAGAGGCGCCGGCGCCCGCCGCCTCGCGCAGGCGCGCGGCCAGCCCGTCGAGCGCCGCCGCGTCGCGGCCGAGCCCGAGCCGGTCGGCCTCGGCGAAGACCGCCGCCGTGCTCAGCCCGCCGCCGCCCGCTAGCAGGACGACGGCGTGCGACGCCGGGTCGGGCAGGCGATCGACGCTCTCGCCGGCGCCCCGCACGAGCGACAGCGACGGGACGAGCTGGGAGGGAACGTCGGCGCCGAGCTCGGTGGCGATCCTCTCCAGGTCCGGAATCCAGCCGGCCAAAGTCCAGCCCGAGGGTCCCACCGGCTCGCGAGCGAGTCGCAGGACCGCAGCCGCGTCGGCGCTGCCGCCGCCGAGCCCGGCGGCCACCGGGATCCGCTTCTCGATCTCGACTCGCAGAGGCGGCGCCTCCCAGCCCTCCTCGCGCAGCGCCGCCAGCGCCCGGGCCGCCAGGTTCTCCCCCTCGACGCCGGGACAGAGGACCTCGTCGCGCTCAGCCTCGGCGATCTCGATCGAGTCGGCCAACGCCAGCGGCTCGAACAGCGAGCAGAGCTCGTGCAGCCCGTCCTCGCGGCGCGGGCCGAGGAAGAGGCAGAGGTTGAGCTTGGCGGGTGCGTCGATGCGCATTCAGAGGGCCTCCCCCAAGGCTTGGAACTCCCGCGGCGAGAGCGACTCGGCGCGCGCGTCCTCGGGAAGTCCCAGGCCACGCAGCGCAGCCCGGACTTCCTCCAGCCCTCCGGGACGGACGTGCTCTAGCGAGCGAGCGAGGGACTTGCGACGGTGGGCGAAGGCGGCGCGGACCAGGTCGCGCGTCGCGGCGTCGGCCCCGGGGCCGACGCGTCGCAACTGGAGGATCGCGGACTCGACCCGGGGTCGCGGCCGGAACACGGCCGGGTCGACGGTCCGCAGCAACTTCACCTCACAGGCGAGCTGGGCGACGACGCTCGGCGAGCCGTAGGTGCGGCTGCCCGGCCCGGCCCGCAACCGGTCGGCGATCTCGCGCTGCACCATCACCGTCCAGCTCCGCAGCGAGGGAAGCTCCTCGATCGTCCGCAGCAGGACCGGCGTCGCGACCGAGTAGGGAAGGTTGGCGACCATCGCGGTGGGCGGAGGGTCCAGCGCGGTGAGGTCGAGCTTGATCGCGTCGCCCCAGTGCAACTCGACGTTGGGCCGAGCGGCGAGCGTGGCCAGCGCCCCCTCCAAGCCACGATCGAGCTCGACCGCGTGGACGTGTTTGGCGGCAGCAGCCAGGCGCTCGGTCAGCACTCCCTCCCC
>DASVWY010000344.1:0-5517 GCA_036392975.1 Solirubrobacterales bacterium
GCGCTGATCGGCGTGACGATCGCTGCCTTCGCGCTGCTCGGTGGGCCCGGGCTGGGCGAGCGGACCGGCCCGCCGGTGGAGGAGGTCGTCGTCGAACGCACGACGCTGCGCCCCGGGGAGATCGAGCTGACCCTGCGCAACGACGGCCCCGACCCGGTCGGGATCGCCCAGGTTGCGATCAACGACGCCTACGCGCCCTTCACCGTTTCGGACGGCCTCGAGATCGAGCGGCTGGGCTCGACCACGCTGCGGATTCAATACCCGTGGATCGAGGGCGAGGCCTACGAGATCTTCGTTCTCACCTCCGCGGGGGGGACGATCGACGCGGCGATCCCGGTCGCGTCCGAGACGCCGGAGGCCGACCTCGGCTTCTACGGGTTGATGGCGCTGCTCGGGATCTACGTCGGCGTCATCCCGGTCAGCCTCGGAATGCTGTGGCTGCCCTTCGTGCGGCGGATCGGCGAGCGCTGGATCGCCGCCCTGATCGCCTTCACCGTCGGCCTGCTCGCCTTCCTCGGCATCGACGCCGCGCTCGAGGGGCTGGAGATCGCCGGCGAGGCGCCGGCCGCCTTCGGCGGCTCCGCGCTGGTCTTCGCCGGGGCGCTGATCGCCTACCTGGTGCTGGCCGCCGTCGATGCGCACCTCAGCCGGCGCAGCGAGGCCTCCCGCGGCGCCATCGGCCGGGGAGGGCTCTACCTCGGCCTGCTGGTGGCGATCGGGATCGGCCTCCACAACCTCGGCGAGGGCCTGGCGATCGGCTCTGCCTACGCGACCGGCGCCCTCGCCCTCGGCGCCTTCCTCGTCGTCGGCTTCGCGATCCACAACACGACCGAGGGGCTGGCGATCGTTGCGCCGCTGCGCGAGGGCGGCGCCGCAACCGCCCCGGGGCTGGGGTACCTCGCCGGGCTGGGGCTGATCGCCGGCGCGCCGGCGATCCTCGGCGCCTGGATCGGCGCCGCCGCCTTCGACCCGAGCCTGGCGGCGCTGCTCTTCGGCGTCGGCGTCGGCGCCATCGCCCGCGTGATCGTGCAGCTGGCGCCGGCCATGGGCGACGCCGACGGGCGCCTGCTGCACCCGCTCTCGGTCGCCGGCCTGATCGCCGGCATCGTCGCCCTGTATCTGACCGGCCTGCTGGTGTCGGTCTGATGGCGAGCGGCGGCCGCGCCCGGCGGGCGGCGAACACCGAGGCGATCGAGGACTACGCGAAGGCGATCTACGCGCTCTCGCTCCAGCGCAAGGGCCCGGTCCTGAACGGCGAGGTTGCGCAACGGCTCGGCGTCACCCCGGCGACGGCGACGGCGATGCTGAAACGGCTCGACGAGATGGCCCTGGTCGAGCACACCCCTTACAAGGGGGTGACGCTGACGCCGGCCGGCGAGAAGGTCGCGCTGGAGGTGATCCGCCACCACCGCCTGATCGAGGCCTACCTGTCGGAGGCTCTGGGGATGCCCGACGACCGCGTCCACGCCGAGGCCGAGGTGCTCGAGCACTACATCTCCGAGGACCTGGAGCTGCTGATCGCGGCCAAGCTCGGCGAGCCCAGCCACGACCCGCACGGGACGCCGATCCCGGGGCCGGACCTGCGACCGCCTAGCGATTGAGCAGGCGCTCGGCGAGCTGCGGCAGCTCGCGGGCCATGCGCGAGCGCGGGACGACGAGGTCGATGCCGGCCGCCTCGGCCGCCTCGCGCGTCTCCACCTCGACGTGCGAGTAGTAGCCGAGGACCGGGACGCCGAGGCCGACCAGCGCCTCCGGGTTCTCGCTGTCGAGGTCGGCGACGACGAGGTCGGCGCCGTCCCACGGCGCCTCCTGGAACGACTGGGCGAGGGTGACGTCGTGGCCGGCCGCGCTCAGCATCGCCTCGACCTTGCTGCCGAGCAGCAGATCGGCGGAGAGGGCGACGACCCGGGCCACTAGAGAGAACGACGCTGGCGGAACTCTTCCCGCACGCTCTCCGGCCGCCCCCACATCTGCACGATCTCCGAGCGACCCTCCCGCACCTCGCGAACCTGCATCTCGCCGGCGACGCCTTCCCGGTCGAGCTTCTCCAGCACGCCCTTGACGCTCTCCGCCGCAGCGGCATGGCCAAAGCTATGCGCCACCAGCAACCGCCAGTCCCAGTCCGCTTCGCTGTACGGCTGCGCGTTGACCTGACTCAGCGCCACCGCCGCATCGACGTACTGACTCTCGTCATCGATCCGCAGATCCACCTCCAGGTCCGTCCAATCGGGTGGCAGCGAGTCGACTACTTGCTGGAAGTCCTCGGCCAAGCTCACGAGTTGCAGCGTATCTGGCGCCCTGCTCAGCCTGACCCGTCCCGTGAGGAGGGAGCCGGGTGCCCGGCTCCCTTCCCCGCTACGGGCTCAGCAGGAAAGCCCCCTCAACGTCCAGTGGCCGCTGCAGCAGCCCATGCTTCAGGTCCCAAGCAGCCCAGGCACGCAGCAGCGCGGGATCGAACGGGGCCGGGCGGAGGTCGTCGCCGAGGGCGCTCAGCTGGGCCGCCTGGTCGGCGCGGTCGAGGCCGGGGACGGCGGCGAGCAGGTTGCCGAGTGCGGCGTCTGGGTCCTCGGTCGCGACCTCGTAGCCGCGCGTCGTCGCCTCGATCATGGCGTCGACCAGCTCGGGGTCGCGTTCGATCGTGGAGCGCGAGGCGGTCAGGACCAGCTCGGGGTAGGGCGGGGCGCCGTAGCGGTCGACCTTGAAGATGCGGACGCGGATGCCGCGGCGCTGCAGGGCGACGCCCTCGGCGTTCCAGAAGCCCGTTGCTGCGTCGACCTTGCCCGCGGCGAGCGAGGAGACCGCGTTGAAGCCGATCGTCACCCGCTCCGCCAGCTCCGGGTCGCCGCCGTCGGCGCTCAGCTCGGAGTCGACGACGGCTTCGTCGGAGGGGAGGCCGGTGACGCCGACGGTTCGGCCCTCGAGGTCGCGGGGGCGCCGGACGGGGTCGTCGCCGTCGGCGGTTGCGATCACCGCCGCCAGCGGGCGCTGCACGATCGGCATCGCCCCGACGACGTCGAGGCCACGCTCGCGGGCGATCCCGAGGTCGTGGATGTCGAGGATCGCGAAGTCGGTGCGCCCGGCCTCCAGCAGCTTCGGCGCGTCGGTGGAGTCGCCCGGCTGGCGGATCGTCAGGTCGATCCCGGCCTCGCTGTAGAAGCCCTGCCGCTCGGCCGCGTAGATGCCGGAGTGGACGGCGTTGGGGAGGAAGTCGAGCACCAGGCTCGCGCCTTTCGGCGCGCCCGGTTCAGCGCCGTCCCCACCGCACCCGGCCGCGCCGGTCAGCAGCAGAGCGGCCGCCAGCAGCGCGGCAACTCGTCTCATCCTTCAGGGAAAGCTATTCGCTCTGCCGTTCCGGATACACTCCCGCCCCGAATCCGACAGGGCTACGGACCAGAGGAGGCGTTAACCAGTGCAGGAACGAGGACTTGCGGCATATCTCGCCGAGCTGATCGGCACTCTCTTGCTCGTGTTCTTCGTCGTCAGCGTCGTCGTGCTGTACGTGGCGACCGGGAACCAGCCTCAGTTCGGCACCGACTTCGCCGTCGTCGGCCTGGTCCACGCCTTCCTGCTGTTCGGACTGATCGTCATGTTCGGCGTCGTCAGCGGCGGCCACTTCAACCCGGCTGTGACCCTGGCGGCGGCGGCGATCCGGCGAATCGCCCCGATCGACGCCCTGATCTACATCCTCGCCCAGCTCTCCGGCGGCGTGCTCGGCGCGCTGCTGGCGAAGGGCCTGCTGCTCGACGAGGGCCGCGCCACCAACTACGCGGCCGCCCAGGTCGCCCCCCTGCTCGGCGGCAACCTCCAGGGGATGATCGTCGAGGGGATCGGCACCTTCTGCCTGGTGCTGGTGATCCTGGCCGCGGTCTTCTCCAGGAAGAGCTTCAAGGAGTGGGCGCCGCTGGCGATCGGCACCACGCTCGGATTCATCGTCATGGTCGGCGGTCCGCTGACCGGCGGCGCCTTCAATCCCGCCCGCTGGTTCGGCCCCGCTCTGGTCGCCAACGAGTGGGGCTCGGTCTGGCCTTACCTGGTAGGCCCGATTCTCGGCTCGCTGCTCGCGGCCGGCGTCTTCAGGTTTGTATTGGAGCCGGGTGGGCTGCCGCCGACCGAGTCGCCGGAGCCTGTCCGGGGCGCCGGCGCGCCGGTCCGCAAGCCGGAGCCCACGACGGGCAAACCCGGCAGCGCCCGCTGATCCGCATCGGTTAGATCCGCCGAGCCCGTCACGGGGCTCGGCGGCCAGCCCGCCGCGCAGGTAGCGTGGGAGCCGTGCGTCGCGTCACCTTCTCGCGCAACTACACGCTCTCGCTCTCGCGAACCTGCCAGTGCTACTGCAAGTACTGCGCGTTCGCGACCCGCCGGGCCCACATCCACTCGCCCGAGGAGGTCGAGCGGCGGCTCGACGAGGCGCAGCGCCGCAATGCCAAGGAGCTGCTCGTCCTCACCGGCGAGCGTCCCGAGGTCAACCCGGAGGTCGCCGCCCGCCTGCGCGAGTGGGGGCACGAGGACTTCACGAGCTACGTCGTCTGGGCCTGCGAGCGGGCGCTGGAGCGCGGCATCCTGCCGCACACCAACATCGGCGTGCTGGACCGCACCGATCTCGGTCACCTGCGTGAGGTGACCGCATCCCAGGGGCTGATGCTGGAGTCCATCTCAGAGCGCCTCATGGACACCGTCCACGCGGGCTCACCGACCAAGCACCCGGCCCGTCGGCTGGCGACGATCGCAGCGGCCGGCGAGCTGAAGATCCCGTTCACCAGCGGGATCTTGGTCGGGATCGGCGAGAGCGAGGAGGAGCGCATCGAATCGCTAGAAGCGCTGGCCCGGCTCCACGAGCGCTACGGCCACCTACAGGAGGTCATCCTCCAGAACTTCGTTCCCCACCCGCGCTACTACGGCCAGGAGGTCGCGGACATCGCGGATGAGGCGGCGCGCGCTCGGTGGGGGAGGGGCGGGTCGCCCTCTTCACTCGCAACTCGTCGGAGGGGAGGTGGCGAGCTGTCGCCGCAAGGGTTGCTCTCCTCCCGCGCAAAACGTTCAGAGGGCGACCCACCCCTCCCCGACTGGGCGAGTCCGGTGTCGATTGATGACATCAAGCGGTTGATCCAAGAGTGCAAGCGGTTGATGCCGGACGTGGGGGTGCAGGTGCCGCCGAACCTGTCCGACTGGTGGTCTGAGCTCGTGGAAGCTGGGGCCACCGATCTGGGTGGGCTGTCTGCGAACGGAGACCACATTTCTCCGGAGCACGCCTTTCCCAGCCCGCATCAGGTGCGGAAGGAGCTTGCCCCGAAGGGCTTCGCCCTGACCGAGAGGTTGTGCGTTTACCCGCAGTACATGGACTCGGAGTGGATGGAGCAGGGGGTGCTCGACGTGGTCAAGCTCAAGTACTGGAGCTTCATCCCGAGGCGGGGGTCCGGGCGCAGGCGGGAAGAGACGCTTGAGGCCGGCCTGACCGAGCAGGCGGTCGAGAAGGGGCGCGAGGGGGCGGAGCTGAGCGAGGACGAGCTGACCGCGCTG
>DASVWY010000345.1:0-4927 GCA_036392975.1 Solirubrobacterales bacterium
TTGGACTAGACCAAGGGATCGCGGCTGCCTCGGGCCGGCCCCCGTGCCCGATGCGCTCGCCTGCTTCGGCACGTCCACTTCGACGAAGTCGATGCTCTCCACCTTGAGCCGGAAAGTTCGGCCGGCCTCTTCGGTCAGCAGGTCGACGGCCTCCCCCTCGCGCAGGAAGAGGAGCCTGCAGCTCTGCATACCGCCGATGCAAGCACCGTTGCCGCGCACCAGCGTGACCTCGGGCGAAACGTCGAAGGCGGTGCGCTCGCCGTTTTCGGAGACACCGATGAAGACGAGCAGCGGTTTTTTCTTCGGCAGCAGGCTGCCTAGCGGCAGATCCTCGTGGAGCTCGAGGTCCTGCGAGCCGGCGACGCCGAAGCGCACGTCCGGCCGGAAGCCGAAGAGGCGGAGGTCGTCGGAGCCCGCTCCCTTGGCGCCGGAACCACCGCCGCCCGCGCCGGAGGACGGCCCCGACGGCGGCACGGTCTCGACCTCGGTGACGCTTCCGTCGACCTCGGTGACGGAGGTCTCGCCGGAGCTGCTGCTCACGTCCGTTTCCGACACGGTGCCGACTTCGGAGCTTTCGAGCTGTATGTCGTTCGGCAGCCCGGTATAGCGCTGCTTGAACGGGTCGGTGGGGGTGCGTTTCCGTAACCGCTTGCGGTAGTCGCGCAGACCCGGCTTGGCCTCGACGACGGTCAGGCCCGGCTCGTCTTCGATCTCCAGTCGCGCGGCTTCTGCCGCTTCCTCGACGGCCATCGGCGGAGGTGCCTCCTCCGAATCGCCGAGCAGAAAAGGCACGGCGGCGGTCGCAACGAGGACCAGAGCCACCACGGGCAGCAGGCGCCGATCGCGCAGGTCGTAGTAGACGTCCGCGAGGAACCGCGGGGCTTTGAGGTCGGGCATCTTCAGCTCCGGTCCCTTCAACCGCTTCATGGCGTAGCTCCGATCGAGGTCGAGGCGGGAGTGGCGATCGAGGGTTCGGTCGGGCTGGCGCCGTCGGTGACGCCCTCGCCGGGCGGCGTCAGGTAGCTGGTCAGCGCAAAGCGCGCCTGCAGCGCGGGGAAGCCCAATTTCGGATCGGCCTCCAACGAGAAGCCGTCGATGGTCAGCAGACGTCCGTCGACTGCGACCTCGGTCTCGTCGGTTTCGACCAGGGCGTCCAAGCCCGCGATGAAGTCTGCGATCTGGGAGAAGTCGCCGTCGAAGGTGACGGTGTACGGCATCACGGCAAGCCCTGCCGGGCCGACCGCTGCACCAAGCGGTAGCAACGAGGCGGCAACCTCGGTCGCGGACGCAGGGGCGCCTTCGGTGCTGGGAGCAGCGGTGGTTGCGGTTTCTTCCGCTCCCGAAGCAGGAGCGAGTTTGATGTCGCGGAAAACCCCGCCGGCGGACTCGGAGAGCCTGTTCATCTGAACCATCAGAGAGGCGACGTCGTCGTCACCCGGCACGGCCTTGCCGAGCACCACGAGCCGCTGATAGTCGCTCGGAAACTCCCTGCGCGCAGCTTCCCCTTCGGTAACTTCGGCTTCGTGCTGCGCCAGCGAGGCCTTCAGGCTCTCGACCTGCGTCTCCAGTTTGGCGGCTTCGTCTCGCTTTGGGCTGAGCAGCATCGTCCAGAAGAGGAAGCCGAGGACGGCGACGACGGCCATCGCCGCGACCGCGCGATTGATGGGGTTCATCTCCAGCTTCATCTCAACCTTCCCCTTCGGTTTCGGTCGGGGTCGTGGTTTCGGTCGTCGCCGGAACGCCTTCTTCGGCCGACGCCGCCACTGGAACCGGAGCGGCGTCGAAGGCGACGACGATCTCGAACTTGGGGATGAATTCGCGGGTGCGGCACTCGTCGCTGGTGGAATCGGAGCCACCGGCGGGTTTGTCGCTGCTGCCTTTCTCGGGAAGCTCGGAGGAAGCGACACCCACTCTCGTCACGCCGTCGATGTCCTTCAGGGCGGTGACGAAGCGGGCCACTGCCTCCTGGTTCTTGGCGCAGCCGGTCAGCTGCAGCGCCGGCCCCGGCGCCGCGCCTCGCAGGCTGGAGTCGCCGGAGGCGCCTTCGACGGTGACGCCCGGCGCTGCCGTCGCCGCCAGCGTGACCAGCCAGGCATCGCCAGGCAGAACAAGTGCAAGTTCTCGCATCACGCGCTCCCAGTCGAAGCGGCTGTCGGCGAGGCTGGCCACCGTCGCCACCCGCTGCTCGCTGAGGTTGCGGAACTCGGTGTAGGCGGCGAGGCTTTCGGCCTTGGCTCTGGCCTCCGCATCCTCGACTTCGAGCGTGGCCACCTCGCTTTCGCTGTCGCCGATCTGGTTGCCGACCAGGACCAGGGCGGTCACGGCAACGAGAACAGCGACGAGCGCGCCCACGAAGACATAGAGCAGCGGGCCGCTGCGCAGCGGCGCCTGCTCGCCGCGGCGATCCTCGGCGGGTATGAGGTTGACGGGGCGCACGGCTCAGCTCTCCAATGCCAGTCCGTAGGGGAGGGTGAGGCGGGCAGCCGCCGCGTCGTCCATCGCCGCAAGCGCCGACGGACGGGAGACGCCGATCGGCAGCCCGAGACCCTCCATCCGACCGGCAAGGCCGGCGATTGCGCTGCCGGGACCGCAAAGGACAATCTGTTCGACCGGTACAGCTCCCTCCTGAGCGCCGTAGTAGTCGAGCGAGAGACGCAGCTCGTCGGTCAGAGCCGCCACTCCCTCCTCAAGCGCGCGACGTGACTCGGCGACCATCTCGGGGTCCCCCTCAACCGCCTCAGTCGGCTGCTCCAACCCGACGTGCAGAAGCCACTGCATCGCCGCCTCGGCTTCGAGTTCGCGTGCGCTTCCGAGCCTGGCGGAGATCGCCTCGAGGCCGACGTGCGAGACACGAGTGAAGAGGCATGCCCGTCCCCGGGCAACGGCCAAGTTGGTGACGTCGCCTACGTTGCAGTAGAGAACGGTGCCAGCACGTCGCTGGTCGTGCTCGCCGCCGTCGTCTTCCCCGCCTCCGTTCACAAGGACCGTATCGGCGAGGGCGCGGATCATGCCGAAGGCGGACAGATCGACCCCCACCGGTTCCAGGCCAGCACGACGGATTGGATCGACGAACGAGGAGACCATGTCGCGGCGGGCCGCGACGACCACGACGTCGACCTGCGGCGTCGAGCCCTCCTCAGCGGGAACACCGCCGACGACCTGATGCTCGAGCACCGCCTGGTCGAGCGGCATCGGCATCTGCTCCTGAGCCTGGAAGCGGACCGCGGCCTGCATTTCCTTCGGGTCCTCGATCGCCGGCAGGCGCAAGGTGCGAACGACGACGCGCTGGTTGCCCACCCCGAGCCGCACCTGCTTGGCGAGCTTGTGCTCGGCAAAAAGGGCCTTCAGCGCGCCCGCCAGGCTGTCCCCGTCGAGGACCTCGCCCTCGTGAAAGGCCCCCGGCGGAAGCGGCCCGATCGCCGACGCGGTGACCTGCGGCGATCCGTTGCCCCGAACTTCGGTCGCGGCAATGCTGCCGGCCTCGATATCGAGGCCGACGACGGTTCCGGTCTTCTTCTGCCTGGTCAGTCGCATCAGAGCTAGGGTCGGGCGCTCATTCGGCGCCCGCCATCTCTCAATCGACAAAAGAGCGGCAAACCTTTCGCCCTGCAATTACTCATTTCTGGGAGAACCTGGACGCTTCTACGAGAGCTGCCGCGCTTCGCTAGAAGGCGCCCAGGTACCAGTCGACGAGCTCGTCGCCTGCGAAGAGGCCGACGAGACCCCCCAGCGCGAGGAACGGCCCGAACGGAATCGCCCGCTTACGGGCGGCGGCACCGTGTCGAACCATCATCGCCAGCCCGACCAGGGAGCCCGCCAGCAGCGCCACGAAAATCGCCGGTGCCACCTCGCGGCCAAGGAACAGGCCCATCGTCGCCGCGAGCTTGACGTCCCCCATGCCCATTCCACGCGGATAGGCGAGCGCGGCAGCAAGCAGAAGGCCGCCAGCGGCCGCGGCTGCGATCGCGCGCTCGGGGAGGCTGCCGGGATCATCGATCGCGGCGATTGCCACAGCGAGGATTGCCCCCACGGTAAGAACCTGGTTGGGGATGATCCGTCGCTCAAAATCGGTCAGCGTGACCGCCACCAGCACGGTCACGAAGACGAGGCCGAGTGCCACTTCGCCTCGGTCCTCGGGAAGCAGCAGCACCGTTGCGGCATAGAGCGCCCCGACGCCGAGCTCGGTCAGTGGGTAACGGATCGAGATCGACGCCCCGCAGCAGCGCGCCCTACCCAGCAGCAGCAGCCATGAGCCGACGGGCACGTTGTCGTAGGCGGCAATCTGAGCGCCGCACGCGGGGCACCGCGACCGGCCACCGACGACCGATTCCCCGCGGGGGACCCGGTGGGCGACTACGGTCACGAAGCTGCCCATCAGCAGGCCGGCGAGGAATAGGAAGGTGGCGGTTGCGGTCTGATCCATGCCGTCGGCGAGGGGAGCTTGGCGGGCCTATCGGCGGACGAATGACCGCGGCTTAAAGGCGCAGCGTGCTTCTCAGACGCCCGGTGGCAGAGCGCCGGTCGTCTCCAGCTCCAGGCGAGCGTCGAAGCTCGGCTCGTCGTAGATGAACTGCAGGCCGTTCGGAGTGCCTTTGCCTACGCTCAAGGCCAGACCGAGGCGCGAGCCCTCCGGCAACGCCAGAGCCCCGCCCTCCTCGGCGTAGCCGAAGCTGAGCGGCAACGCGACCTCGGTCCACAGCCCGCTTGGCCAGGTGGTCGCGAAGTGGCTGAAGTGGAGGCTCAGCGGCGGCCCCAAGTTGACCGCGAGGGTGTCTTTGGGCGGGTTCTCGCCATAGGACCTGACGAAGAGCCAGGCGCAGACTTCGCCCTGGTAGACGCCACCGGCGATCGTCTGCGTCCAGAGGTTGAGCGTGCCGTCTCCGGTCAGCAGGACGTCTGCCTCGCCTTCGCTCGCCGGCATCGGTGG